>URMR01000060.1 GCA_900548935.1 uncultured Collinsella sp. | reverse complement strand
TGGTGGTCTTGGTGGCCGGCTTTGCCTCGGCAGCCGTCTCGGCCTTGGACTCGGCGGGCGTCTCCTCGACTTTGCCGGCCGGCTTCGCGGCTGCCTTCGGGGTCGTCTTCGCAGCGGTCTTCTTCTTAGCAGCCTTGGTCGTCGTCGACTTCGTAGCCGTGGCCTTCTTGGCGGTCGTGGTCTTGGACGCAGCCGTCTTCTTGGCAGTGGTCTTGGCCGGAGCCTTTGCCGCGGTCTTAGTCTCGGCGGCGGCCTCGTCCTTTACCTCGGGAGCGACCTCGGCCTCGGTGGCCTTCTTGGCAGCGGTGGTCTTGCTCGCAGCGGCCTTCGTGGTCGTAGCCTTCTTAGCCGTTGCCTTGCGGGCCGTCGTCTTCTTGGCAGCAGGCTTTGCCGCGGGCTTTACCTTGCCATCGTCAACCGGCTTCTCCTCGTCATTGGGCTCCTCAGCAGCAACCGGCTCCTCAACAGCCGCCGGCCTCTCAATCTCCGGGTGCATAAAGAAGTACAGGTCCAGATACTTGTCGGCCGAGCGCGTCCAGCTAAAGTCCTGGCTCATGGCCTGCGTGACTAGCTGGTTCCACGCCTCGCGGTTATCCCAGAAGAGGCGCGCCGCGCGGAAGACCGCGTCGCCCATCTCGTCGCCGTTAAAGTTGGTAAACGAGAAGCCCGTACCCTCGCCGGTAAACTCGTTATACGGGATCACGGTGTCCTTCAGGCCACCGGTCTCGCGTACGATAGGCAGGGTGCCGTAACGCATGGCGATGATCTGCGACAGGCCACAGGGCTCAAACTTCGAAGGCATCAGGAACATATCGGCGGCGGCATACATACGCTGCGACAGCGCCGGGTCAAACTCGATGCGTGCGGCCATGGTGCCGGGGTACTTGTCCTGGAAGTAGCGCAGGCCGTCCTCGTAGTCGCGGTCGCCGGTGCCCAGTACGGCCACCTGAACGCCGCCGGATAGGATGCGGTCGAGCGCGTACATGACCAGGTCCATGCCCTTCTGGCGCGTCAGGCGCGTGACCATCACCATAAGCGGGCGGTCGTCGCGAACCTCGAGTCCCAGCTCTTCCTGCAGCTTGGCCTTGCACACGGCCTTGCCAGAACGGTCCTCGACGGTGTAGTTGGCGGCAATGCGCTTGTCGGTCGCCGGGTCAAAGCCCGCCACATCAATGCCGTTGAGGATGCCCTGCAGCGCGTAGGAGCGCTCGCGCAGCACGCCGTCAAGGCCCTCGCCAAACTCGGGCGTCTGGATCTCGCCCGCATAGGTGGGGCTCACCGTGGTGATGGCATCGGCATAGTGCAGCGCGCCCAGCATATAGTTGATACTGCAGGCATCGCAGCGCAGCTGCGTGGCGGCCGCGGGAATATGCGCTACACCCAGGATGTCCTCCATCACGGTGTCGCTAAACTGGCCCTGGAACGCCACGTTGTGGATCGAGAACACGGTCTTGACGCGGTCGTACAGCGGCAGGCCCTGGTAGAACTCGCGCAGGAACACGGGCGCCAGTGCCGTCTGCCAGTCGTTGCAATGCAGGATGTCGCACTCAAAGCCGGCCGGCAGGTGCTGCAGGCTCTCGGTAATGGCCTTGGAGAAGAACGCAAAGCGCTCGCCGTCGTCAAAGAAGCCGTACGGGTAATCGCGCGCAAAGTAGCGCTCGTTGTCCACGAACATATAGGTGACGCCGTCGTGCTCGAGCTTCTCCAGCCCGCAGTACTCGTTACGCCAGCCCAGGCTCACGTAAAAGTCGGAGAAGTGCTCCATCTGCGCCTTATACTCGTCCTTAATGGTGGCGTACTTGGGCACCATCACGATGACTTCGGCGCCGGCGCGCACAAGCGCCGCAGGCAGCGAGCCCGCTACGTCGCCCAGGCCACCGGTCTTTACGAACGGCGCGCACTCGGCCGAGGCAAACACGATCTGCATCTTTTTGCTGGAATCAGCCATATTGTCTCCCATGTTGCAATTCGAGAATAGCCGCCTGGCGCGAACCGGGCGGCTATTCTACATGTTACGAGCGATGTTGCGGTGCCAACGTTAACGTACGATCGAGGTATCGGAAGTTAACGGAGCCTTGCCCAACACCAGGATGTTCTCGGGCGTGCCGCGAAGCTCGGTGTTGGTGGGAACCACGTTGTTCTTGTCCAGGATGGCATTCTCGACGCGTGCGCCGCTCTTGATGATGCAGCTCTGGTTGATAATCGAGTTGGTCACCGAGGCGCCTTCCTCAACAACAACGCCGCGCGATAGGATCGAGTTGCGCACGGTGCCCTTGATGATGCAGCCGGCCGAGATGATCGAGTTGCACGCGTGGCTGCCGGTCGCATAGCGCGAAGGCGGCACGTCGTGAGCCTTGGTCAGGATCGGGCGCTCGGGATCGAAGAGCTGGTCGGCCACGGTCTGGTCGAGCAGGTCCATGCTGCGGCGATACAGCGACTTCTCGCTAAACACGCCCACGACCTCGCCCTTGTACTCGTAGCTGCACACGTCGATGTTGCCAAAGTCGCCCTGAAGTGCCTCGAGCAGGTCCAGATAGTCGGCGGCCTGGTAGTGGTCGATGATCTCGAGCAGTGTCTCACGGTTGACGATGCAGCAGTCCATAGAGGCGTTGTCGCCGTACACGACGCCGGCGCTCACGCCCGTCAGGCGGCCGTTCTCGTTAATCTCGAGCTTGGTCTCGTCATCGACGTTGCGCGTGGCCTTGCAGTACACCACGGTCATCTGGGCGCCGGAGTTCTCGTGCGCGTCGATGATGGTGTTGAGGTCCATGTTGAAGATGATGTTGGTGCCCATCATCACAACATAGGGCTTGTCCGAGCGCTGGAACAGTGTCTTGTTGGAGATGATATCGCGCAGCAAGAAGCGCATGCCGCCCTTGGTGGTGCCATACGCGTTGCCGGGCACCATGAACAGGCCGCCCTTCTTGCGGTCCAGCCCCCAGTCCTTGCCCGAGCCCACGTGGTCGATCAGCGAGCGGTAGTTGCCCGGCATGACGACGCCGACGGTCTTAATGCCGGCATTCATCATGTTGGACAGCGGGAAGTCGATCAGGCGGTAGCGGCCCAAAAACGGAACGGACGCGATGGGACGGTCCTTGAGCAGCACGCTGCCATAGGTCGAAGAGTAGTTAGCGGTGATATAACCGATGGCCTTGCGATTGATCATCGGATCATTCCCCCTTCCCGATAACGACGTCATTTCCAACGACGGCCGTATCCTTGGTGGTATCGACAGAGCCGAGCTTCACGCCCTCTTCGACCGTGGAGTTCTCGCCCAAAATAGCGCGGCAGATGTGCGCGCCGCTCTTAACGTGCGCACCCGGCAGCAGCACGGAGTCTTCGACCACGGCGCGCTCCTCGATGATGACATCGGTCGAAAGGATCGAGTGGCGAGCGGTGCCGTAGATCTTGCAGCCGTTGGAGACCAGGCAGTCGTCCAGGCGACCGTCCGGGCCAATGTAGTGCGGCGGACGCGTGGTGATGTTGGACATGATGGGGAAGTGCTTGTCAAACAGATCAAACTCGGGGTTGTTGCCCAGCAGGTCCATCGAGGTCTCGTGGAAGCTGGCGATGGTGCCGACGTCCTTCCAAAAGCCGTGGAACTCGTAACTGTACAGGCGCTTGCCCTCGCCGAGCAGCTTGGGGATGATGTCCTTGCCAAAGTCGTGGCTCGAGCGCTGGTCCAGAGCGTCCTCCTCGAGCGCCTCGATCAGGACGTCGGCCGAGAAGATGTAGATGCCCATGGACGCGAGGTTCGAATCGGGCTTCTCGGGCTTCTCGGTGAACTTGGTGATGCGGCCGTCCTCGGGGTCGGTGGTCAGGATGCCAAAGCGGCTGGCCTCCTCCCACGGCACGGGCATAACGCTCACCGTGAGGTCCGCGTTGTTCTCAATGTGCGTCTTGAGCATCTTGCGGTAGTCCATGCGATACAGGTGATCGCCCGAAAGAATCAGGACGTACTTGGGGTCGTTGGCCTTGATGTAGTCGAGGTTCTGCGTAATGGCGTCGGCCGTGCCCGCATACCAGGCGCCACCGGTCTGCGTCTCGTACGGCGGCAGGATCGACACACCGCCGTCGCGGCTGTCCAGATCCCACGCCTCGCCAGAGCCCACGTAGGCATGCAGCAGGTAGGGGCGATACTGCGTCAGAACGCCCACCGTGTCGATGCCCGAGTTGGAGCAGTTGGACAGCGAAAAGTCGATAATGCGGAACTTGCCGCCGAAGTGTACGGCAGGCTTTGCTATCTTTTGGGTGAGTGCCCCCAATCGGCTGCCCTGTCCTCCTGCGAGGAGCATCGCGATGCATTCTTTCTTACTCATCGATTTCTCCTTCTGTCATCGATGTTCCTAAACCCATTAGCGACGGGCGCGGCGCAACGTCGCGCCCGTCGAGTAATGCCGTGCTGGCATAGGGGAGCTCGTGCGCCTTTACGCGTGCCAGATCTCGTCGCGGTACTCGCGAATGGTGCGGTCGCTCGAGAACCAGCCGCTCGAGGCGGTGTTGAGTAGCGCCTTGCGGTTCCAAGTCTCCTGGTCGCCATAGCTGCCCGTGAGCTTCTCCCACGCATCCACGTAGCTGCGGAAATCGACCATGACCAGGTCGGGGTCGTTGTTGTTCATGAGCTCGTTGTAGATGCTCTCGAAGTTGCCCGAAAGGCCCGCAAAGGTGTTGTCCTTAAGCTCGTCCATCACGCGGCCCAGACGGTCGCGATCGTTGTTGAGCGTATCCCACGCAAAGTAGCTGTTCGACGCCCAGAGCTGCTCGACCTCGGGAGCGGTCAGGCCAAAGATGGCCTCGTTCTCGCGGCCGGCCAGATCGGCGATCTCGATGTTGGCGCCGTCGAGGGTACCCAGCGTAATGGCGCCGTTCATCATGAGCTTCATGTTGGACGTGCCCGAGGCCTCCTTGCCGGCCGTGGAGATCTGCTCCGAGATCTCGGCGGCAGGGTAGATGAGCTGGGCGTTGCTCACACGGAAGTTGGGGATAAAGCAGACCTTCATGACCTCGTTGACGCGCGGATCGTTGTTGATGACCTCGGCCACCGAGTTGATCAGGCGGATGGTCTCCTTGGCAAAGGTGTAGCTCGAGGCAGCCTTGCCGCTAAAGATAAAGGTCGTCGGCGTCACGTGGAAGTTGGGGTCGGCGATGCGACGGTTGTAGATGTCCATCACCTTCATGATGTTCATGAGCTGGCGCTTGTAGGCATGGAAGCGCTTTACCTGGACATCGAAGACGGTGTTGGGGTCAATGACCAGACCGGTCTCGGCCTTAACGTAGGCGGCCAGGCGCTCCTTGTTGGCGCGCTTGGAGGCACCCACGGCCTTCAGGAACTCGGTGTCGTCCTTAAACTCCTTGAGCTTCTCCAGCTCGAAGGCGTCCTTGAGCCAGCCGTCGCCAATGGCCTCGGTCACGAGTTTGGCGTAGGTGGGGTTAGCCTCGGCAAAGAAGCGACGGTGCGAGATGCCGTTGGTCTTGTTGTTGAACTTCTCGGGCGTCAGGGCATAGAAGTCCTTGAGCACGATGTTCTTGATGATGTCGGAGTGGATCTTGGCCACGCCGTTGACGCTATGGCTGCAGATCACAGACAGGTTGGCCATGCGAATCTCGCCGTCCCACAGAATGGCGGTCTGGCGCAGACGCTCCTGCCAGCCCTCCTGCGTGGTATCGAACGACTCGTGCCAACGACGGCTGATCTCATCGATGATCTGGTACACGCGGGGGAGGAGCTTGGAGAACGTGCCGATGGGCCACTTCTCCAGAGCCTCGGGCAGGATGGTGTGGTTAGTGTAGCTCACGACCTGTGTCACGATGTTCCAGGCGTCATCCCACTCGAGCTTCTTCTCGTCGATGAGGATGCGCATGAGCTCGGGGCCGCACATGGCGGGGTGCGTGTCGTTGGTGTGGATGGCCACAAACTGCGGCAGCAGCTCCCAGTTCTCGCCGTGCTCCTTCTCAAAGGTGTCGAGCAGGCTGTAGATACCGGCCGAAACAAACAGGTACTCCTGCTTCAGGCGCAGCAGACGGCCGTGTTCGCCGGCGTCGTTGGGGTAGAGGATGGCGCTGATGGCCTCGGCCTCGGCGCGCTCGGCATCGGCCAGAGCGTAGTCGCCGCGGTTAAAGGCCTCCAGGTCAAAGTGCTCCTCGACCGGCTCAGCAGCCCAGACGCGCAGCTTGTTGACGGTCTCGCCGGCATAGCCTACCACGGGGATGTCATAGGGGACGGCCAGGATATCCTGCGTGTCCACCGTGCGGTAGAACGTGCGGCCGTTCTCCTCAAAGCCCTCAACATGGCCACCAAACTTAATGGTCACGGCCTTGTCCTGACGACGGACCTCCCAGGGATAGCCGTGGGTAAGCCACTCGTCGGTGGCCTCGACCTGGCTGCCGTTGACGATCTCCTGCTTAAACAGGCCGTAACGGTAGCGCATGCCGTTGCCGTAGCCGGCAATGCCCTCGGCTGCCATGGAATCCAGGAAGCATGCGGCCAGACGGCCCAGGCCACCGTTGCCCAGAGCCGGATCTGGCTCCTGGTTCTCGATGACGGACAGGTCAAAGCCCATGTCGTCGAGTGCCTCGGCGACCATGTCGCGTACGCCAAAGTTGAGCAGGTAGTTGTCGAGCAGGCGGCCGATCAAAAACTCGATCGAGAAGTAGTACACGCGCTTCTTGCCCTCGGCGGCAACACGGGCGTCGCTGGTGGTGGCAACGGTGCGTGCCTTCTCGGCCACGAGCTTGGCCAGGGCGTTAAAGCGGTCGAGGTCGCTGGCGGCCTCAACGCTCTTGCCACTGATGCTCATGACGGCATCGCGATAGAGCTCGGTAAACTCCTGCTTGTTGTCGAAGATCTTATTCATACGTTCCTTTCCCCGGGGATGTTTCTCCCGGAACGGTTATGACTTGTATCTTACGCCCCCGCGGGGCGGGTAATTGCAGTGGTAACGCTTTTGTTACGCTTTCTTGGCAGGAGCCTTAACAGCAGCTGCCTTGGCCTTGGGAGCAGCCTTTTTAGTGGCTGCCTTTTTGGCCGTGCTGGACTTGGCCGAAGCCTTGGCAGCAGACTTGGCAGCCTTCGCCTTAGCCGGAGCCTTCTTGGCAGCTGCAGTCTTGGGCTTCACCGAGGACGTACGCTTGCGCGTCGCCTTTTTGGGCTCCTCAACCACGGGCGGCTTGTAGCTACTGGGACCGCGGCGCTTAAGCACCACGCCAGCCAGTCCGGGCACCTTAATCTCGATGGAGTCCATCTGCCCGTTCCAGGGATAGGGCTCGCTCGAGCAGGTGTAGGGCTCCTCACCGGCGTATCCGCTGCCGCCAAACTCGGGACGGTCGGAGTCAAAGATGACCTCCCAGTCACCCTCGCGCGGCACGCCCACGCGGAAGCTCTCGTAGCTCGCCGGGTCAAAGTTGATCAGGATCACCAAATCGTCATCGACGTCCTCGCCCTGACGCACAAAGCTCACGATGGACTGCTTGGAGTTGTCCGCGTCGATCCAGGTAAAGCCGTCATCGGTGTAGCCGCGCTCGTACAGGGCGGGCTCGGCGGTGTACAGGTGGTTGAGCGCCTTGATAAACGCCTGATGATGACGGTGGGTCTCGTACTGCTCGGTCAGGAACCACTGAATGGACTCGTAGTAGCGCCACTCAATAAACTGCCCGATCTCGTTGCCCATAAAGTTGAGCTTGGCACCGGGGTGCGTCATCTGGTAGAAAGCAAGCGTGCGCAGGCCGGCAAACTGGCGCCACCAGTCGCCCGGCATGCGGCCGATCAGCGAGCACTTGCCGTGCACGACCTCGTCGTGGCTCAGCGGGCAGATAAAGTTCTCGGTAAAGGCGTACATAATGGAGAACGTGAGCAGCCCGTGGTTGCCGGGGCGCCACGGAAAATCGGTCTGCATGTAGTGCAGGGTGTCGTTCATCCAGCCCATGTCCCACTTGTAGTGGAAGCCCAGGCCGCCGTCCTGCGGCGGATAGGTCACGAGCGGCCACGCGGTGGACTCCTCGGCCATCATCATCACGTCGGGGTAGTGCACCTCAACAGCGCAGTTGACCTGACGGATAAACGCGCTGGCGTCCAGGTCCTCCTCGGTACCGTACTTGTTGAACTTCTTTTGGCTGGGATCGTCGATGCCAAAGTTGAGGTACAGCATACTGGACACGCCGTCCATGCGGATGCCGTCCACGTGGAAGTTCTCGAGCCAATACAGCACGTTGGAGACCAGGAAGGAGCGGACCTCGCCGCGGGCGAAGTCAAATTTATGCGTGCCCCAGTTGGGGTGAATCTCGTGCTCAAACAGCATGTGGCCGTTAAAAGTGGCAAGGCCGTGGGAGTCGGCGCAAAAACCGCCGGGTACCCAGTCCATGATCACTCCGATGCCAGCCTCGTGGCACGCATCGATAAAGTGCATAAGCTGCTGCGGGTTGCCGTAACGCGACGTGGCGGCGTAATAGCCGGTCGTCTGGTAGCCCCAGGAGCCGTCGAAGGGATGCTCCATGAGCGGCATGACCTCAATGTGCGTATAGCCCATGTCGCGCACGTAGTCCACGAGCTCCACCGACAGATCGTCGTAGGTGTAGAACTCGCCGCGCTGCGCGGGGAAGGGATCCATGGGGCCGGGGTAGTTGCCGTACTCGTCGGGCTCGCCCTGCGGCGCGTCGCCGTGGCGCTTCCACGAGCCAATATGCACCTCGTAGATGTTAAGCGGTTGCGACATGTGGTTATGGCCGGCACGGCGCTTGAGCCATGCGGCGTCGTTCCACTGGTAGCCGTCGAGGGTCCACAGCACGCTGGCGGTACCCGGGGGGCATTCGGCCTTAAAGGCGTACGGATCGGCCTTGTAGAGCTTTTCGCCCTCGTTGGTCTCTATGAGATACTTATAGAGCTGGCCCTGCTCGGCGCCAGGAATAAAGCCTTCCCAAATAGCGCTCGTATGCATGGGCACCAGCGGGTTGGCTTGCTCGTCCCAGTCGTTAAATTCACCAATGACATGGACGCTCTTAACGTCGGGCGCCCAAACGCAAAAACGCCAGCCGCGCGTACGGTTCTGCGTGTCGGGGTGCGCGCCCATCTTTTCCCAGCTGCGCTCCCACGTACCGATGCCAAACAGATAGACATCGTCTTTGGTGAGCTCCGGCGCGTGCGGGGCGGCTTTACGGTTAGCAGGCTTTTTGGTTGCTGGCTTTAGCTTTGTATCGCTCACGTTTGATCCCATCATGACGCGGCAGCGTGTTGCCTTGGTGACTAGATGCGAAAGGTCCAAGGCTGCACGAATCGAAGGGACGGCGATAGTTCTATGATTCGTTCCACCTCGCGTGCTCGGTGGAACTTTCGGCAAAAACTACGATAACACCTGTTCGTTACTTATATGATAGGAAGTGTTTTTGCGGTGGCGTTTAATCGGTAAGCGCCATGTTTATACCACTGGCAGAATTGCGATGGTAAAACTCTTGACAGTTTTACCAATTAGGGTTTCTAGATAGTTAGGTTGACGTTTGGTAAAACGTTTTTAGCAGGTTGTTTACCCTTTGACATCGAAAGGCTCGTTTATGGACCACATCGCTGCCCCGAGTGTTGCTTTTATTTTCGATTGCGACGGCACGCTGGTTAATAGCACCCCCGTTTGGGCCTATGCCCAGCCCGAGTTATTACACCGCCACGGAGTTGACGTGACGGTCGACGATTTTGCCCAGTTTGAGCATTTGTCGCTCGAGGACGAGTGTCAGGCCTATCACGACACGTGGGGCATTGGCTCAAATGGCGAGGAGCTCTACCGCGAGCTGAGCCACATCCTGATCGATGGTTACTCTAAGGTACCGCCGCGCGAGGGCCTGCTTGCATTTTTGAAGCAGGCACAGGAGGCCGGTATTGCCATGTGCGTGGCCACGTCCACTCCGGCCGAGCTGGTTACGTCTGCGCTTGCGGGCGCCGGGCTCGATGCCTACATGGAGTTTGTGACCACCACAGGCGAGGCCGGGCGTTCCAAGCAGTTCCCCG
>URMR01000059.1 GCA_900548935.1 uncultured Collinsella sp. | reverse complement strand
CGGAACTGTCCACATCAGTGTAGCCAATCCAAGGGCGGGCTCCTTCGACGCGCACATCGAGGAGGTGGCCGCCAAGGCGCAGCTGCCGGGGGTCACCAAGAAGGGCATCCACGAGTGGCTGCTGCACAGGTATCCCGGCGAGAACCTGGCCGGCTACAACGCCTTCACCCATTTCATGCGCAAGAACGGTATCGCCGTCGGGGCCTCCGTCGGCCCGGAACCGCACCCGCGCTTCGAGACGCCGCCCGGGCTGCAGCTGCAGTTCGACTGGAAGGAGTCGGTCAGGATGGCGAACCGCGACGGCGAGCTGTTCGAGTTCAACGTGTTCGCGGCGACGCTGGGCCATTCCCGCAGGCACATATTCATCCGGTCGGGGACCAGGACGACCGACGACCTGGTCAGGTGCATGTACGCCACGATCGCGAGGCTCGGCGGCGTGCCCCGCGAGTGGGTCACGGACAACATGTCCGCCCTGGTGACGGTCAAGGGCGGCAGGCGCCTCAAGGTCCAGCGCGCGTACGAGTTCGCCAAGGCCGCCGGCTTCGAGCTGAAGCTGTGCCGCCCGCGCAGTCCCCAGACCAAGGGCAAGGTCGAGTCGTCGAACCGCTTCCTGTCGCGGCTCGCGGCCTACCAGGGCGACTTCGACGGCTGGGACGACATCGACGAGATCATCGCGCGGATCGAGGACGCCAGCAACTCCGAGCCCAACGAGACCACGGGGCTGCCGCCCTCCGCGCTGTTCATGGAGGAGAAGGACGCGCTGCTGCCCGTCGGCAACCTCCGCGCCCTCGAGGAGGCGATGGGCGACGTGGTGCGCGTGGCCAGGGTGCCGGCCACGATGCTGGTCAGCGCGCACGGCGAGCCCATGTCGGTGCCCAGGCGCTGCATCGGCAGGCCCGCCCGCATCGTCTGCATGCCCGGCGGCGCGATGGACTGCTACGTCGGCGGCGAGCTGGTGGCGACGCACGTGGCGGGCGGGCCGGCCTACGACCCGGCGCACTACGCCGAGGCCATGGCCGGGAAGCGCTGGTTCGGCGACGCCGCCGGCGACATCGAGGCGGCCGCCGCCGCCAACCTCGGGCTGCTCGACTCGATAGGGGGCTCGCTGTGAGCGCCGCGGTGCAGGCCAGCCCGCTCAACCGCCTGGCGGCCAATCTCGAGGAGCTGGGGCTCGAGGGCATGGCGTCGTCGGTGCCCGAGTACGTCAGGCTCGTCGCCGACGGGAGGAAGAGCCTAGTCGACGCCATGCTCGAGCTCACCGACGCCCAGATAGCCCTCAAGCGGCGCGCCGACGACGAGCGCCGCACGAGGATGGCCAACTTCCCCTACATAAAGACGCTGGCCGACTTCGACTGGGGTTTCCAGCCGAGCGTGCCCCGCGGGCTGGTCGAGCAGCTGGCCACGCTCGAGTTCGTCGACCGCGGCGACAACGTCGTGCTCGTCGGCAGCCCGGGCGTCGGCAAGACCCACCTGTCGATAGCCATAGGCCACGAGGCGGTGATGGCCCGCAAGCAGGTGTACTTCGCCGACTGCTCGAGGCTGGTCGAGGACCTCAAGCACGCCTCGGCGAAGGAGGCGCTGGCGCGCAGGATGCGGTTCTACGAGCACTGCAGCCTGCTGATAATAGACGAGCTGGGCTACCTCGATATCGGGAAGGAGGGCGCCGACCTGCTGTTCCAGCTGGTGAACAGGCGCTACGCGCTCAAGCGGTCGACGATCGTCACGACCAACGTGCCGGTCGGCAGGTGGGGCGAAGTGTTCGGCAGCAACGTCACGGCCTCGGCGGTCGCCGACAGGCTGTGCCACCACTGCGCGATGATCAAGATAACGGGCCGGTCGTACCGCCTGAAGGACGTGTCCATCGGCGGTGAGGACGGGAAGGAGGAGGGCGCCTAGGCGCCGAAAGCGGCACATCCGCGTTGGCGAATCCGGCGT
This sequence comes from uncultured Collinsella sp., assembly GCA_900548935.1. Classification (GTDB taxonomy): domain Bacteria; phylum Actinomycetota; class Coriobacteriia; order Coriobacteriales; family Coriobacteriaceae; genus Collinsella. Next base: position 8,227 of record URMR01000059.1, on the reverse strand, counting down.
ATCCGCGTTGGCGCGATTGGCGAAAATGCGTTGGTGGAAATGGTGAAAATTATATTGACGCTAACACCGCTGCCAGGAGCAGCCCGGCAGGACCCCGGAGACGGCGGCGACGAGCCCCGCGTGGGCGTCGGACACCGCGAGCCTCACGCCGCGCAGGCCCCTGTCCCTGAGGGAGCCGAGGAACTCGGACCAGGCGGCCTCGCTCTCGCTGTCGAAGCAGGCGCAGCCGAGGAACTCCTTGTGCCCGGAGGACGACATGCCGATCGCCGTGACGAGCGCGACGCTCGCGTAGCGCCCGCCGGTCCTGCACTTCATGTAGGTCGCGTCGAGCCACACGTAGGGGTGCTCGCCCTCGATCGGCCGGGTCCTGAACGCCTCGGCCTCCTCGTCCAGCCCGGCGCACAGCGCCGACACCTCGGAGCTGGACAGCGACGAGACGCCGAGCTCCTCGGCGACGAGCCCGACCTTGCGGGTGCTCACGCCAGCGACGTACATCTCGCGCACGAGCGCGACCATGGACGCCTCGACGCGCGTGTAGCGCTCGAGTATGCCCTCGGGGAAGTAGGTCCCCTCGCGCAGCTTGGGGACCCGCAGCTCGAGGTCGCCGAGGGAGGTCGACAGGGACCTCTCGCGGTAGCCGTTCCTGCTGTTGACGCGCTCGGGCGACCTGGAGCCGCGGGGCGCGCCGCAGGCCTCCTGCGCCTGGGAGTCCATCAGGGCGTTGACCACGGACTGGATCACCTCCCTGCCGAACTCCCTCAGGTCGTCGCACCGCGAGAACAGCGCGAGCAGGGCCTCGGTCTGGGGCCGGTCGAGGCCGAGCCCCCGGTCCGGCTGGGATAGAATGTCGCTGTGGGCCATCGTCTTTCCTTTCGTCGAATATCTAGGCACTGACGATTCTAGGCGATGGCCCTCCCTTGCTTCTTACATCACGACTCTGCGCGCTACCCCGCAGCGATGGGCTGCGGCCTGTTTTTTGTCTGCTATAGGGCGTTAGTTATATGGCAGTGGGCAAAAAATGCCAAATATGAGTACTGTTGCTAGGTGAATAGCATTTATATCCAAGAAGATAATGAACATAACCAATAGTATGTTCATTAAAATTGGCCCCAATACGCCCTAAACCAGTCAGGTTGGCTGCTTTAGGGGGCTGTAGGGGACGCTCGGACGTCATTTTGGGTGGTTTTGCCTGCTATTAAAATGGTAACAGTACTCATATTTGCCCTTTTTTGCCCACAGACCTTTGAGGTTGCAGCGAAAAGGGCTTGTTTTGATTGTTTGGGGCAGGCGCGAGGCGCGGAAACGATGTCTGGAGCGGCGGAGCGGCTTGGAATTCATCCGTAGTGGTCTTCATCGGCTGCGCCAGGAGTGCCTTCAGATGCCGGCACTTAAGGAACGTCCCTAACTGCCGGAGGGGGCGTCGGTTGTGGCCGACGCCCCCTCCGGGTGCAAGCGGATTTGACAGTGTGTTACTTGTCGGTGCCTAGCTTGTGCGGTTTGTAGGCAAGCGCGTTGACGAGTGCGTCGGCGGCGGACTTGACGGCCGCCGGCTGCGGATCGTTAACGTGGTCCTCGGGATGCACGGGCAGGTCCTTCTTGACGGTATCGTGGATGAGCTTAAGGTACTCGGCCACGCCCGCGTTCGAAAGGTGCGTGCCGTCGCCGTCGAACAGGTCGTTGCGGTTGGCGCTATATCCGTACCAGTCGATAACGCGCACGTTTTTATAGCGCGTGGCGGCGTTGGCGATGGCCTGATTGGTGGCGCCGACCCATGGCTGCGGGCTGCGCGTGTTTACAAATACGACGGTGCGCTGATTGCCGGCATCGGCCATGATGGCGTCAATCTGGGCGTCGGTCACCAGGCCGTTGGTGCCCAGCGCAAAGACTACGACCTTGCCGGCGAGGTTCTGCTGGATATAGCCCTCAAATGTCGCGCGGCCCGCATCGAACTGGCGGCCCTTTTCGGCATCGATATGGCTGTGCGGGAACACGCCGTCAAAGGAATCGACGGCGCGCAGCGACACGGAGTCGCCGATCATCAGCAGGTCGTAGGATCCGTCGGGGAAGCCGTCGTTGTCCTTGTCGGTGTCATCGGCCGCCTGCTGGTCCTGTGGTTTTTCATTTTTGGCTTCCTTGTTTAGGATTTCGGCGCCCTCGCCGCTCAGCGCGGATGTGTCGGGCACAAAGACCAGACCACCCAGCGCCACGACAAGCACGACGCCGCAAACGGCGCACACGGGAATATGCGCGCGCACCCAGCTTGCGGGCGTGGTGGTGCCTTCGCGGAGCTCGGAAACGGTGCGTCCAAAGGCGCCCTTCCTAAACGGCGTCTCGATAAAGCGATAAGAGCACTCGGCTACGGCGACCACCACAAGTACCTGCAAGATGTATTGCCACCAGGGCGTATCGCTGATGTTGGCGACCGGGTTCATAAGCAGCAGCAGCGGATAGTGCCACAGGTAGATGCTGTACGAGCGCTTGCCGAACCATACGAGCGGCTCGGCGGACAACGCGCGGGCAACCATTCCCTGGGGCTGCACGCAGGCCGCGATGACCATGAGCGTGAGGATGGAGCATAACAGCGTGCCGCCGCGATACTGGAACGCGGTGTAGCCGTTGGTGAGCGCGACCATGGCGGCAAGGCCAGCCAGACCCACGACGCCCAAGACATCGATGGATGCGGGCGAGGACCAAAAGCGCACGAGGGCGCTCGGCTGTGCCGGGGCGGTATCGGCTGATTCGTCGACCTTCTTGCTAGGCTTGCCCTCGGCGTTCTTGCCGTGCTTGGCGGCGCCTGCTAGGCGATTGAGTCCCAAACGATGAGCGAGACGCACCGGCGCCAGGTCGCGATCGGGGATAAAGGCCATCCAGGCACCCAGCAGCAGCGAGAACACGCGGGTGTCGGTGCCGTAGTACACGCGGCTGGGGTCGGCGGCGGGGTTGTAAAGCACCATCATGGCGAGGGCAGATGCCGCGGCAAGGCCCAGAACCACGCGGCGCGTGTTGGGCTTGCTCACATGCATGGATACCATGGCAAACAGCAGTGGCGGCCAAACCAGGTAGAACTGTTCCTCGATGGCGAGCGACCAAAAGTGCGTAAGCGGCGAGGGATCGCCCAGGGCGTTGAAGTACGAGACGTTTTGGGCAATCTGCCACCAGTTGTTGAAGAACAGCAGCGACGGCAGGATATCGGGGCGCATCTTGGTGAGCATCACGTGGTTAAAGATGGTGCACAGCGCGCAGGTCACCACTACGACGGTCACCACGGCGGGGAACAGGCGGCGGATACGGCGGATCCAGAAGCTCTTGAGGTCGATGCGGCCGGTCTTAGCGACTTCGTTGAGAAGCAAGCGCGTGATCAGATAGCCCGAAAGCACAAAGAAGATCGTGACGCCGAGCAGGCCGCCCTGAGCCCACGTGAGGTTGAGGTGATAGAGCACCACCGCGACGACGGCAAGCGTGCGCAGGCCGTCGAGGGCGGGGATATAGCGAGATTTGGGGCGCGTGGGCGCCTGTTCATTTGCGGCGCTATTGGTGTGGGCACCCTTGTTGGCGGGCGCGCGATGAGAGCCTGCGGCGTGGCGCGACTCGCCAGTGCGGCGGTTGGCGCGCGGGTGTTCGTGCGACGCCTGGTTATCGGGCGCGCGGCGCGGGCCGCGTGGGCTCGATTGTGGGAGTTGTTCCATAAAACATCATCCAATGACGAGAATAATCAACACGTCTTCATTGTAACCGCCTGCTCCTGTGAATGCTTGCTGCCGGCGTAAGCTCAAGCGCGCGTCCACATCAAAGTGAACTAAAGTTATAGAGGTGCGAGAGCGCACGATTGACGGCCGACAGCGGGTGCGGAGCCCGCGGACGAGGAGGTTTCCATGGCAGATTGCGGCATCGTTGCGGTGTTCGGTAGCATGAACATGGACCTTTCGGTGGCGTGCGAGCGCATGCCGCGTGCGGGCGAGACCGTCGGCGGCAGCGGGTTTATCACCAACGCCGGCGGCAAGGGCGCCAATCAGGCCGTAGCTGCCGCGCGTATGGGCGCGTGCACGCACATGATCGGCGCGGTCGGTTGCGACGCATTTGGCACGTCGCTCGTGGCGGGGCTCCAAGACGCCGGCGTGGACTGTGGCTTTGTAGCGCGTCGCGATGACGTGGAGACGGGAACGGCGACCATCATTCGCTGCGAGGGCGACAACCGCATCGTGCTGTCGCCGGGCGCCAACCATGCGCTTGCGGGCGGGGACGTTGCCCGGGCGCTGGGGCATCTGGTGGCCGATGAGCTCGACGGCGACGCCAGCGAGATTGCCCCGGCTGCCGGAAGCGTCTTTATCGCCCAGGGCGAATGTGACCTTGCAGCGACGGCCGAGGCACTTGTTTGCGCTCACGAGCTGGGGTTCTATACGGTCTTTAATCCAGCGCCTGCCTGCGAGTTGCCTGCGAAGGCCTGGCCTGCGGTCGACCTGGTCTGTCCCAACGAGACTGAGTGCCAGGTGCTGACGGGCATCTTGCCCGCGGATGATGTGAGCTGTGTCGCGGCGCTCAATGCCCTGCTCGCCAAGGGTGCCGGAGCTGCGGTCATCACGTTGGGCGGCGCCGGGTCGGTTACGCTCGGCGATGACGGCGAGCTGCTGCGCATGCCGGCGCTTTCGAGCGCGGTGGTCGATACGACGGCCGCGGGCGATACATTTATCGGTGCGCTTGCCGCGGCTCGTCTGGAGGGCCTGCCGCTCTTTGAGTGCATGGCGGCGGGTGCACGCGCCTCGGCGGTGACAGTGTCGCGCTTGGGCGCGCAACAGTCGATTCCCACGCGTGCCGAAGTTGATCGTGTGTTTGATTTAGACGATTTAGTACAAGACGGAGAAGCGGAGTAGAACAATGGCAATCAAGAAGCTGATCCTTGATCTGGATATGGGTGTGGACGATGCGATGGCGCTTGCCTATGCCATCGCGAGCCCCGAGGTGGAACTTGTGGGCATTACCACATGTTTTGGCAACGTGCGCGTCGACCAGTCGGCACATAACTGTCTGGCGGTACTCGATCTGCTGGGTCGTCCCGAGGTGCCGGTGTACCTGGGTGCCGACCGTCCTCTGCAGGCGACTGAGCCCTATACGCCGCCGGCGTCCACCGCGCTCATTCACGGCAAGAACGGCATCGGCGGCGCGAGCGTGCCCGCGTCGCCCTACGAGCCGGTGGGGGCGACGTCTGCCGACGGCAACGCTGCGGTCGATTATCTGATCGATGCTGCGCGCACCTATGGCCCCGATCTGGTCTACGTAGCGACCGGCCCGCTTTCCAACCTGGCGCTTGCCTTGGAGCGCGATGCGGCGGCGGTGATGTCTATCGGCCGCGTGGTGGTAATGGGCGGTGCCCTGACCGTGCCCGGTAACGTGAGTGCGGGTGCCGAGGCCAACATGGCAAGCGATCCCGAGGCGGCCGATGCCGTGCTGCGCTCGGGTCGCAAGCTCACCATGGTGGGCCTGGACGTGACGCATCGCGTGGTGCTTACGCGTCGCGACATTGCCGGCTGGACGGGCTCGGGTACCATGGCGGGCTGCGCATTTGCGAGCATGGTCGAGCACTACATTGGTTCGTACGAGATGAACGCACCCTACCTGGGTGGTTGTGCGCTGCACGATCCGCTAGCCGTTGCCGTGGCGATCGACCCCACGCTCGTAGGTGCGCTCGGCTGCAATCTGCGTGTTGATCTGCTGGGCGAGTATCGCGGTCGCACCATTTGCGATGAGCACCGCCTGTCCGATCCGGACAAGAGTGCGCTTGTGGCACTGACCGTGGATGTCCCGCGCTTCCTGTCCGAGTTCAAGACGCGCATGGCCCGTGTTCTTGGCTAAGTGATTTTCACGCCCCGTCCCATGTAGCCAATTTGGGACGGGGCTTTTTTAGCTACCGAGTAAATGTGCCCGTTGGGGGAATAGTCGGGCCACTTTACTTGACAACAGGCTAAACTAGCTCATAAACATTTACTACTCTGTTTAGATTGAATTTGCGGCCGTTTATTTGCCGAGCCATCGAGTCCCGATGCTCCGCCACGGCCGTTGCTAGGGGGAACAATGGCCAAAGCAAGTGTTCGCGAGATCAGCCGCATCACCGGCTTTTCGCCTGCGACCGTGTCCAACGCGCTCAACCGCAAGCGTAGCGTGAGTGAAGAGACCGCCAAGGTCATCTTGGAGTGCGCACAGTCGCTTGGCTACCAGCAGTCGACGCAGCTCGAGAGCATTCAGTTTGTGCTCGCGCGCAAGACGGGCGCCATCTTGGACGAGAGTACCTTCCATCCCGCGGTTATCGAGGGCGTGGAGCGCCAGGCGCGTCGCCACGGCATGAGCACGAGCTTTGTCTCGCTCGACTTTAGCGACTTGGACGCCGTGCGCCCGCAGGTCGAGGGCCTGATTGCCGATCCGGCCGCCGCTATTGTACTAATGGGTACGGAGTTGGGCGAGGAGGACTACGCTCTGTTCGCTAACGCGGCCGCCCACCTGATTGTGCTCGATGGCTGGAGCGACCGCCAGTACTTCGATGCCGTGGTCATTGCCAATACCGATTCGGTGCTGCGTGCCGTGGATTACCTTATCGAGAAAGGTCACAAGCAAATCGGCTATCTGGCGGGCGACCTTCGTATCCGCAACTTTAAGGACCGCGAGCGCGGCTATCGCCAAGCGCTTGAGGATGCGGGCCTTGAGGCCAACCCGACATGGCGCGTCACACTGGGCACCACGCTCGAAGGTGCTTATCGCGACATGGGCGCATGGCTCGACAGTGTCTCGCGCGAAGACCTGCCGACGGCTTTCTTTGCCGAAAACGACGTGCTCGCCGTAGGCGCTATGCGCGCGTTGAACGAGCACGGCATACGCGTGCCCGAGGATGTCTCGATCATCGGCTTTGACGATCTGTCTTTGGGCGCCTTTTCCAACCCGCCGCTCACCACGGTGCACGTTCCCAAGCACGAGGTGGGTGAGATCGCGGTGCGCCGCCTGGTGGGCAACATCCGCAATCCCAAGAGCTATACCTGCAAGACGGCCGTGTCGACCTATTTTGTCGAGCGCCAAAGCGTGCGCGAGATCTAGGCGGAACGGCGCCAGACCTCAGAGCGGAAAAGTCCGCCAAAGGCAGCCATACATAACGCTACCAAGAGAGGGTCCTATGGGGCCCTCTTTTTATTGCCCTTGTATGTTCAGTTTGTTTACATACCGTTTAGGCTGATTTCTCTACCGCCCACGGGTATTTCGCGTTAAACTTCTAAACACTGGAGTAAAACATTTAGTAAACAGAACAAAACGAAACACACGTCTGTTTACTGAACATGTGATTAGGGGAGGACGTACATGGATAAGATCAAGCTCGGTTTTGTGCCCACGCGCCGCAGCATCTTTAGCGCGCCGGACGCAATCAAGTATCGCGGCCTGACGGCTGATCGCCTGCGCGAGATTGGCGTCGACATCGTGGATATCGACGACATCAATGATGAGGGCCTGCTGTTCGACGACAGCCATATCGAGCCTATCGTCAAGAAGTTCCGCGCCGAGGGCGTCGATGGCATCATGCTGTGCCACGCCAACTTTGGCACCGAGTACGTTTGCGCTCGCCTTGCCCGCGAGCTCGGCCTACCCGTGCTGTTGTGGGGCCCGCGCGACGAGCGCCCCGAGCCCGACGGCACCCGCCTGCGCGATAGCCAGTGCGGCCTGTTCGCCACCGGCAAGGTCCTGCGCCGCTTCCAGGTTCCCTTCACCTACATGACCAACTGCCGCCTGACCGACCCCGAGTTTGAGCGTGGCGTTTGGGACTTCTTGGCCGTGTGCAACGTGGTCAAGACCTTCAAGCACACCCGCATCCTGCAGATGGCCACCCGTCCATTCGACTTCTGGTCGACCATGTGCAACGAGGGCGAGCTGCTCGAGAAGTTCAACATCCAGCTTTCGCCCATCCCCATGACCGAGCTTGTCCAGGCCGTGCGCGACGCCCAGACCGACGAGCAGGCCATGGCCGCCATGCTGGCCCACATCAACGACAGCTTTGAGATCCGCATCCCTGAGGACAAGGTCCCCGCGGTCGCCGGTCTTGCCATCGCCATGAAGCGCCTGGTCGAGAAGTATGGCTGCAATGCTGGTGCCATTCAGTGCTGGAACGCTCTGCAGGACGAGCTGGGCATTATGCCCTGCGCCGCCAACGCCGTCCTCAACGAGATGGGCATCCCTATCGTATGCGAGACCGATATCC
>URMR01000058.1 GCA_900548935.1 uncultured Collinsella sp. | reverse complement strand
CCCCGCACACTGTTGATACGGGGGTAAAACGTGTTAGCTCAAGCGTATAGAAATGTAAGCAATGTTAGAAATTCGCAAGCCGGTGTGCAACGCGGAATTAAGCACGGAATGAAGAGCGCGGCACTGGCACGTCGGGGTATGCTGGAGGGGACCATCAGCCCAGCGAAAGGGGAGAGCATGACGGATCAGGAAACGCCCGAGCGCGCGCATGTGACGGCCGATGATATCGAGGCCGCCAACGACCTTATCGACTTTATCGAGGCATGCCCCAGCATGTTCCATACGGCGGCGACCATTATGGCCGAGCTCGACGAGGCGGGCTTTACCTACCTGCCCGAGAACGCGGCATGGGACATCGAGCCGGGCGGGCGTTATTACACGCAGCGCAACACCTCGAGTGTTGTTGCCTTTAAGGTGGGCGAGGACCTGGCCGCGACGTGGGGCGAGGACGGCGTTGCCGGTGACTATCATTTTCAGCTCACGGCGTCGCACAGCGATTCTCCGACGTTTAAGGTCAAGGCCGTGCCCGAGCTTGACGGCGCGGGCGAGGCGCTGCGCCTGAACACCGAGGCCTACGGCGGCATGATCGACTACACCTGGTTCGATCGCCCGCTGGCGCTGGCCGGTCGCGTGCTGGTGCGCGAGGGCGACCGCATCGAGAGCCGCCTGCTTGCCACCGAGCGCGAGGTCGCTATCATTCCGAGCCTTGCAATCCATATGAATCGTGGCGTTAACGAGGGCTTTGCGCCCAACCGCGCCGTCGACCTGTGCCCGCTCATCAGCGCCGGTGATCTTAAGCAGGGCGACTTTGATGCTCTGATCGCCGACGAGCTGGACGTTGAGCCCGAGCAGATTCTGGGCCGCGATCTGTTCCTGGTCAATCGTCAGGATGCGCGCATTTGGGGCTGGGCCGACGAGTTTATCTCGACGCCCAAGCTTGATGATCTGGCCTGCGCCTATACCTCGCTACAGGCATTTTTGGGCGCCGAGAACGCGCACGACGTCTCGGTCTTCTGTTGCTTCGATAACGAGGAGGTTGGCTCCGAGACCAAGCAGGGCGCCATGTCGACGTTCTTGGCCGATGCGCTGCGCCGTATCAACGGATCGCTGGGCTTTGACGACGAGTCGTATCATCGCGCCCTTGCCGCCTCGATGCTTGTAAGCTGCGACAATGCACATGCCGTGCATCCCAACCACGCCGAGAAGTGCGATGCCCGCAACCAGGTCGTGCTCAACGGCGGCATCGTTATCAAGGAAGCTGCCAACCAGCACTACTGCACCGATGCCTTTAGCCGCGCGGTGTTCCAGGCCATCTGCGATGACGCCGACGTGCCCACGCAGGCCTTCGCCAACAAGAGCGATATGGCGGGTGGCTCCACGCTCGGCAATCTGTCCAATATGCAGGCGAGCATGCACGCCGTGGATGTGGGTCTGCCGCAGCTTGCCATGCACTCAAGCTACGAGACCGGCGGCGTGCGCGACGTGATGTACGCCATCCGCGCCCTCACCGCCTTCTACGAGCGCGACCTAACCATCAACGGAGCCGAAAGCGTGGAGCTCTAAAACCTGCCAAAAAGGGACAGGTTCATTTTGGCAGGTTTTATCTGGGCGAATGCAAAGGGTGAAACCGAACTAGATCGGTGGTACGTGGCCGCCGAGGTGCAGCGTGCCTCGGCGGTTTTTTGTGTACAGAGTACGGCTAATGCTAATAAATACTATACATGCTTTACGTATCTACCATAGAGTTTTATGATAATTTTAAAGTATTAAGGAGGGGTCATGACCACAACAGCCGCTCAGATCAACGTGCGTCTCGATGCCGATCTCAAAAGGAGTGGGGACGCCGCTCTCTCCAGGGCCGGTATGACGCCGAGCCAAGCGGTGCGAGCGCTCTGGCAGCTTGCAACGTCGCTGGCCGATCGCCCCGGTGCGCTCGAGGATATCCTGCTGCCCAGTCGTGCCCGGGCGGAACAGCGCGAGCGCGAAAAGGCCGCCAAACGTAAGCTCGAGCTCATGGATCAGGGGTCGAAGCTGTTCGCTGCCGCTTGCCGTGAGTCAGGAATCGATATGGTCAAGGCTCAGCCATCGGACGACGAAGAGCTCAAACGGAACGCCTATGCTGATCGCTATGGCGAGGAGATGAGCTGGCTCTATGAGTGAGAATCCTAAGCGCATCTTGGTTGACACCAACGTCTGGCTTGATTATTTCATCCCTTCACGACGCGGTCGTTCGGCGGCAATTGAGTTTTTGCGTGATGCGTGTACGGCTCAGGCTGAGCTGATGTATGCGGCGACATCGTCCAAAGACCTGTTCTATTTGATTTCGAGTGAACATAAGGCGTGGTATCGGCGAGAGCACGGTTCGCTGTCTCAAGATGCCGCTTCGGCGGCGACATCACTCGCATGGGATTGTCTTGATGTGTTGTCGCAACTTGCTACGCCCGTGCCCTGCGACCTGAGCGACATATGGATGGCGAGTAAGCAGCGTGAGCTCCATAGCGATTACGAAGACGATTTAATCATCGCGGCAGCGATGCGCGCAAAGACAGACCTTCTGGTCACCAACGATGTCAAGCTCTGCTCACACGCACCAGTCGCCGCAATGAGCGTAGAAGACGCAAAGAATTACTTAGCAACGCTCTAACAATTTGAAGACCCCACAGGTCGAACAAAAGTCAGCGAATGTCCCCAGGCAGGGCCGCGCCAGCCAGTCCCTATAGGTTGAACAAAAGTCAGCGAGAGCCCGTCTGGGCGAGCAAGGTGCCTTGAAAGAGGAGGGCATTGGCCTTCTGGCCATGCCCGACGATTGAAAGGCAGATTGCCGTCCAGACGGGGTCGCAGCGTCGAGTGGTCCGCCGTTCGTTAGAACGGCGGAACAAGATTAGTGTTCGATCCAGCAGCGAAGCGTCTCGCCGGCCTGCAGGTGACGCAGATTCTCTGCGGCAATGTCGACCACATTGTTGAGCGTAGCCTCCAAGTGGAACCAGCCCGAGACGTGCGGCGTGATGAGCATGTTAGGCGCATCCCACAGTGGGCTTGTCTCAGGCAGCGGCTCGGGGTCGGTGACGTCGACCGCGGCGCCGGCAAGGTGTCCGGACTCAAGAGCGGCAACCAGATCGTCGGCAACCACAAGATCGCCGCGACCGCCGTTGGCAAAGAGCGCGCCCGGCTTCATCGCGGCGAAGAACTCGACGTTCGCCAGACCGCGGGTCTCGGGTGTGCTCGGCATAAAGGATGCGACGACGTCCGCCTCGGCCAGGCGCTCAGGCAGGGCATCCATGCCGTCCATGTCCTCAAACACAATGGGGTAGACGAGCGGATGGCGCTTGATGCCGCGGACGTGCGCGCCCATGCTGCGGCAGAGCGTGGCGAAGTGGCCACCGATATCGCCCGCGCCCAGCACCAGCACATTGGCGTTTTTGAGCGAGGTGACCGGGCCCAAATCCTCCCAGCGATGCTCGCGCTGCAAGTCGCGATAACCGGGCAGGCGCTTCATCATAGACAGTACCATGGCAAACATGTGCTCGCTTACGGCCTGACCGTAGGCGCCCACCGAGCAAGACAGTTTGGCGTCGGCTGGTACGGTGCCGGCGGCAAGGTAGTCGTCATAGCCGGCGGTCTGCAATTGCAACAGCTGGAGATGCTCGCATGCCGTGAGCATGCTAGGGTCGATGTTGCCCAGGATTACGTCGGCATCGGCGACCTGCTCGCGTGTGGCGGCGTCGGCGCTCGTGTAGATAAAGTCATCGCCCGGAGCGCTCGACTCAAGGATCGCGCGGTGACGGTCGTTGACGGGCAACAAAACCAGGATGTTCACAAGCAGTCCTCTCCGCTCGACCTACCAAAAAGGGACAGGTTTATTTTGGCAGGTTTTATTAGGCAAAACGTTCAAATAAAAACGCCGGATGCAAGACGAGCGTGCCCGTCAGCATCCGGCGCATCTACAGCTACCAGCTCAGCAGCTCGTAACCGTCCTCGGTCACCACGAGCTGCACCTCGCACTGGGCCGAATCGCTGCCGTCCTTGGTGCGCACGCACCAACCGTCACCCTTGCTAATCTTGATGTCGGGCGCTCCGGCGTTGACCATGGGCTCGATGGTAAAGACCATGCCCGGAGCCATAATGGTGTCCACATCGGGCGCCTCGGTGGTAAAGCCCACAAACGGGTCCTCGTGGAACTCCTTACCGATGCCGTGTCCGCCGTACTCGCGCACCACGCTAAAGCCGGCGTCCTCGACCGTCTTTTGTACGGCCTCGGCCATCACGGACAGCGGCAGCCACGGCTTGACGGCGGCCAGACCCGCCTCCACGCTGGCGCGGGTGACGTCGACCAGACGCTGGCGCTCGGCAGAGACTTCGCCGATGCAGAACATGCGGCTCGAGTCGCTATAGTAGCCGTCCAAGATCGTGGAGCAGTCCACGTTGATGATATCGCCCTCGTGCAGCACGTCCGTATCGCAGGGGATGCCGTGACAGACGACATCATTGATCGAGGTGCATACGCTCTTGGGGTAGCCCTCGTAGTTGAGGTCTGCCGGCGTGCCGCCGTGCTCGACGGTGTAGTCGTAGATCATCTGGTCGATCTGGTTGGTGGTCATGCCTGCGGCGATATGCTCGCCCACATAATCGAGCACGCCCACGTTGATGGCGGCGGAGCGCTTGATGCCCTCGATGTCGGCGGGCGTCTTGTAGAGCGTGCGGGGCAAAACCTCCCAGCCCTCCTCCCACAGGCGCTCAAGGCGCTCATCAAAGGTGCTATGGCATTTCTTATATTTTTTGCCGCTGCCGCACCAGCAAGCGTCGTTGCGGCCGGGTACGGGTCCTTTGTCATACATGGCTAACTTCCTTTCATCCGCAGCTAGTATAGCCCACCCACGCGTCCATAAAAGTTGCGGTGATATAGTTCCGATTTAAGCGGTTTAACAGCACAAATAGGAACTATATCACCGCAACTGATGGGGCGGGATGGCGGGCACTAGCTGCTGCGTGGTTTTGCTAGTAGCTCACCTGGCAGGGGATGCCGAGGGCTTGGACGCGCGCGGCAATGGCGTCGAGCACCTCAGGCGCCGCTTTGGCAAGGCCAGCGATCGGTGTCTCGCGCGCCACCGTGTAAATGGTTGCTTCTTGTGGACGAATGCGCTCAAGCGCCGCGAGCCAGGGGGCAACGTACTCCTCGCCGGTGTTGTCGATGGGCTTGCCCTGATACTCACCGGTCAAAAAGATCGTCTGGATAATAACGTGACCGTCAAAGCTTTCGAACGTCTCAATCTGGTGCTCCACATCGTAGGGGCCAACGGGTTGATCGAGCAGCTGGATAAATGCCGGGTCGATCGTATCGAGCTTGAGGATGTTGTCGTCGACCATCATGAGCGCGTCGTGCACCTCGGGGCGGTCGGCGCGCGTGCCGTTGGAGAGCACGGCAATCTTGGAGTTTGGGGCAAGCTCGTCGCGCAGCGCGACAGCGCCGGCGATGGCCTGCGGAAACTCCGGTGCGGCGGTGGGCTCGCCGTTGCCTGCGAAGGTGATCACATCGGGGAGCTCGCCCTCGGCTGTCATCTCGCGCAGCTTTGCCTCGAGCGCGTCGAGTACCACGGCAGCTGTGTTGTACGGCTCATGGCAGGGGCGCTCGGCGTTGAGGCCGTTTTCGCAGTAAATGCAGTCGAACGTGCAGATTTTGCCGCTGGCGGGCATCATGTTGACTCCGAGCGAGAGACCAAGGCGACGGCTGCGAACGGGCCCAAAGATGGGGCTGGCATTCAAAAACGTAGACATAGGCATGTGCTCCTCAAGACAATTGTGCCTAAGCATAGCATCGGCTCCAAAGCAAGGTGTGGGCTCTTGCTTTACAAGTTTCGTTTTTTCACGTCGCTCATTATGCGGTGCCATGAAAAGTCTCGGGTCAGGTACAGTTAATCTGTTAACAAAGCGTAAGGAAGTGCGGGTCCATCCAACCGTACTGATGTACAACTGGATTGGCGTTGATGATGGGGGCACAACATGGAATTTACGGTCGAGAATGCGGGCGCCACGATTGCCTGCCGCGAGTATGCCGGCCCGGTTGTATCGTCCGATGCACCCGCCTTGGTTTGCGTGCACGGTGCGTGCGTCGACGGCGTCTTTTTTGATGCCATCGCCCGCGAGCTCGCCCGTGACTGTCGCGTCATTGCCTACGACCGCCGCGGTTGCGGCGAGAGCGGCGACGCTGCAGACGGACGCTACGACCTCGCCGCCCAGGCCGCCGACCTGCAGGCTGTTGTCGAGCATATTGGCGCTCCGGCAAACGTGCTCGCGCACAGTGCCGGTACGTTGGTGGCCCTGGAGCTTCTCCGTGCAAACCCCGCCATAATCTCGCGTGCGATTCTGCATGAACCCGCCGTGACGGATGAGGGTGCCGGCCTGGGCGCGGCCCCGGTTTTGCTCGAGATGATCGCCGCGGGAAAGGTCTCCAGGGCATTACGGGCCTTCTTGGGCGCCATCGGCGATTCGGACCCTGAGGCTCCCAAGTTAACCGAGGCAGAAGCCAAGCATGCCCTGCGCAACGGCCGCAGTTTCATGGCGAACGAATACGGGATTACTATGACCTGCGTTCCCGATTGGGATAGCGTTCGCGCGTCGAAAACGGTGGCCGCCGTGCTTTTGGGCGAGCTCTCGATTGGTACGCCCCGCGAGGCGGGAACGAGGATAGCGGCTGAGCTTTTGGACTGTCCACTCGTAATGGTTCCCGGCGCGCACAACGGCCTGCGCGATCGCCCGGCAGCGGCTGCTCAGACTGTCCGTGGTATCCTGGGGCTCTAGCGGCCGTAAAAATCAAAACAGCCTTCACCCGCAAACGTTTCGGCCGTGTTAACAAATGTGCTCAAAACCTCACGTCTGCGGCTTCAATCGCACCGTCTGCCAACTCATAAAAATGTAACGGCATTCACGTGCTTACCTGCATCGGCAAGGTGTTACCCTTGTAACATTTGGAACCCACCGCTACTATGCGAAGCTATCGAAAGGGCCCCATATGCTCAATAATCACGAGGCCAATCTAACCGACGAGGAGGCTGCCGCCGAGGTCGCCCGCGTCGCGAAGACCTACCCCGTGGTGCGTTTGCTGTCGGCCGATCAGATTAAGAGCGAGCCTAACTGCTTGCTCGCCGGCGATCGCTGCCCTTGTCTGCGTCAGTCGAGTCTTGAGGCCTTGGCAGATTCGGGCGAGGTGTCGGAGCAACTGCTCAACGATGGTGTTGAGTACCGCGCCCGTCTGCGCCCTCTAAAGGTCGAGGGCGAGCCTCACGTCTTGCTGATGGTGCGTCCGATTGATGAGCAAGAGGCCACAGAAGAGGACCTTGTCTACACCGACGTGCTGACGGGCGTGCGCAATCGCCGATATTACGAGGAAAAGCTCCGTAGCGCCCGCATGAATGCCGGCATTGCGATGATCGACCTTGATGATTTTAGGGTCTTCAACGATACGTGTGGCCGTCATGCCGGCGACCTTGCGCTCGGTGCTGTGGCGACAGCCATGCGCAGCGGAATCCGTTCGACTGACGAGCTTGTGCGCTATGGCTGCGACAAGTTTGTGGTTGTCATGCCCAATATTCCCTCCGATGACTTCACCCGTCGCCTGCATCAGGTATCCGATGCCGTTCATGCCACGATTATTCCGGGCCATGAGTACGTGAGCTTGACGGCATGTGTTGGTGGCGTTCGCATTCATGGCGAGACGGTCGATGAGGGCGTTGGCCGCGCTGTCCAGTTATTGAGCCGCGCTAAGGCAAAAGCCGGTACGGTCGTGACCGATGCCGATTCCATCGAGGTCTTCCAAAGCGAAAAGCCTTTGGTGCTTATTGTCGATGACTCCGAGATGAACCGAGCCATTCTCAACGAGATGCTCAAGGATGAGTATTGCATCCTCGAGGCTGATAACGGTCGTGCGGCGCTCGACATGGTCGACCGCCATGGCGATGAGTTGTCGCTCGTGCTGCTGGACATTGTCATGCCGGGCATAAGCGGCTTTGAGGTGCTGGCCGATCTATCGCACCGATCGGCTACTGACAATCTGCCTGTCATCATGATCTCGAGCGAAGATTCCGATGATATGGTTCTGCGTGCGTACGAGCTGGGCGCCTCGGACTATATCAACCGCCCGTTTGACTCCCGTGTCGTGCGCCGCCGTGTAAGCAACACCATCCGCCTATACGCCAAACAGCGCCGCCTGACGAACCTGCTGTCCCAGCAGTACAACGAGCGCGTCAAGAACAGTCGCATGCTCATCGACATCATGGCCGGCGTCATGGAGCTTCGCAACGGCGAGAGCGGCAGGCACGTTACGAACATCGAGAAGCTGACCGAGCTGCTGCTTGGCTGTCTGGTCCGGCGTAGCGACACGATCTCCCTCGACAATGAGGAACGCTCCACGATCGCCCTGGCTTCGGCTCTGCACGATATCGGCAAGATGTCGATAGACGATGCGATTCTCAACAAGCCCGGACGCCTTACGCCCGAGGAGTTCGAGATTATGAAGACGCATACCACGATCGGCGCCGACATGTTGCTTGAGCTGGGTCGCCATCACGTTGGCAATGCGCTTATGGAATATGCGTACCAAATTGCGCGTTGGCACCACGAGCGCTGGGACGGCAAGGGTTATCCCGATGGCCTTAAGGGCGACGAGATTCCCATTGCCGCTCAGGTAGTTTCGGTGGCTGACGTGTACGATGCACTGACGAGCGTGCGCGTGTACAAGGACGCTATCCCGCACAAGGAGGCGATCAAGATGATCCTGGACGGTAAGTGCGGCACCTTTAACCCGCTGTTGCTCGACTGCCTGCTCGAGGTGCAAGACCGTATTGCCGAGACGTTGGCACGCCCCGCCGACGTCGTCGCGTTTCCCACGATTTAGTTTGACCAAAGGAGTTTTTAATCCATGATTTCCATGCGTGAGGCGTATGAGAAGATCGGCGCCAATTATGATGACGCGTGCGCTCGGCTGATGGGCGAGGAGATGCTTAGCCGCTTTGCCCTCAAGTTTTTGGATGACGAGAGCATGGACAAGCTTGAAGTCGCCATGGCGGCGGGAGACGCCGAAGGTGCGTTTATGGCAGCGCACACGCTCAAGGGCGTGAGCCAGAACCTGGGATTCGATAATCTGTACGAGCCGGCGGTCGTGGTGACCGAGGCGCTGCGCGGAGCCGATACCGTTGACGGCGCTCGCGAGGGAATGCATGCGCTGCAGCAGCAATATGCGGCAACGATGTCTGCCCTGCGCGAGGCTGCTGAATAAGAGCTTGCGAGCCTTGATGACTATGAGAGTGGATAATCTCCCGTTTTAGGCCCGGTGGCGGCCTCAAAGTGGGAGATTATCCACTCTCGTTCGATATGTGTCCAAAAATCCACGCTCACCCCTCCGGGTTAGTAAATGGCCTATGCGCACTGGCGGGGCTTTCCGCATGCAATCAATATCGTTGTTCGATAAACTGTTCGAATAACGATAGAGTCGATGAGGGTGAGTGTATGTCTAACAGCGTTCAGCGTATGGCCAAAGCGGGCGAAAATATCAGGAAGCTTGGCTTTTGCATGGCAGCCGTTTTTGCAGGGATGCTCGTCGCTTTTGCCGCGTTGGTTGTTTACGTGATCTGGTATGCGGTTGCAAACGTTGCCTCTGTCGATTCTTTCGGCGTCGTGACGCTTCTCGATGGCGGGTGCATCGTTATCCCAAGCGGACTGTGCCTGGCACTCGTCGTGGGTATTTCGCTTGTCGTTCTGTGTGGGATCAGCCGTAACATCTCGCGAGGCGTCTCGCCCTTTACCAAGACGCATGTGCGGCTTATCCGTGTTCTTGCGCTTGCCTTTGCTGTTAACGCCGCGGTTTCGCTTATTGGTGCCTACGGATCGGTCAATCTTACCATTGGTGGGCTGGAGCTTTACGTCGTGCCTCATTCCTTCGTTATTGAGATTTGCCAAGGCGTTGCCTTTGATGCGGGGTCGCTTATCGGCGCGGCTGTCTGTCTGTGTATCTCGGTGATCTGGAGTTATGCCTCGCTGCTCCAAGAGCAGTCTGACGAGCTTGTGTAGGAGGAAGCATGAGCTATCTCATCATCGAGCTTGAGACGCAGCTACTTAAGACCGGAAAGACCAGTGCTGATCTGATTCGTGCCACGGGGCATACTCCGGCTAATA
>URMR01000057.1 GCA_900548935.1 uncultured Collinsella sp. | reverse complement strand
GGCCAAGAACGGCCCGCTGGGCGGCTTCGAGGTTGTGGACTTCCATGTTTCCGTGTACGACGGCTCCTACCACGAGGTCGACTCCTCGGAGCTCGCATTCAAGATCGCCGGTTCCATGGCGTTCAAGGAAGCGTGCCAGAAGGCGGATCCCGTGATCCTCGAGCCCATCATGAAGGTCTGCATCATCGTTCCCGACGAGTACATGGGCGACGTCATCGGCGACGTCACGTCCCGCCGCGGCAACATCGCAGGCCTCACACAGCGCAACGGCGCTCAGCAGATCGACTGCTTCGTTCCGCTGTCCGAGATGTTCGGCTACGCGACGAACCTGCGTTCGAGAACGCAGGGCCGCGGCCAGTTCACCATGGAGCCGAGCCACTATGTGGAGCTCTCCAAAAACCTGGCGGACGCCGTCATTTCGAAGCGCAGAGGCGTATAACTGCGCCGCACCCGTTTGCGTTGGAAATTCTTCTTGTCAAATCGGCAAATGTCGTGTATGATGAAGAGGATGCAAAAATAATACTGTAAGTGAATCAACTAAGGAGGATAATCCAAATGGCAAAACAGCATTTTATTAAGGATAAGCCCCATGTCAACGTTGGTACCATCGGCCACATCGACCATGGCAAGACCACGCTGACCGCAGCCATCACCAAGTACCTGGCTTTCTTCGGCGACGCTGAGTACACCGACTATTCTTCCATCGATAAGGCTCCGGAAGAGCGTGAACGTGGTATCACCATCAACACTGCTCACGTCGAGTACCAGACCAACGACCGCATTGGCCACAACTACAAGACCGGCGAAGACAACGTCCAGATCAAGGGCCGTCACTACGCCCACGTCGACTGCCCGGGCCACGCTGACTACATCAAGAACATGATCACCGGCGCTGCTCAGATGGACGGCGCTATCCTGGTCATCGCCGCTACCGACGGCCCCATGGCTCAGACTCGCGAGCACATCCTGCTCGCCCGTCAGGTCGGCGTTCCCTACATCGTCGTCTTCCTGAACAAGTGCGACATGGTCGACGATGACGAGCTCATCGACCTCGTCGAGATGGAGACCCGTGAGCTCCTCTCCGAGTACGATTTCCCCGGCGACGACATCCCCGTCATCCGTGGTTCCGCTCTGGGCGCTCTCGAGGGCGACGCCAAGTGGATGGACGCCATTCGTGAGCTCATGAAGGCCGTCGACGAGTACATCCCGACGCCTGCTCGTAACAACGACCTCCCGTTCCTGATGGCCGTTGAGGACGTTATGACCATCTCCGGCCGTGGTACCGTTGCTACCGGCCGTGTCGAGCGCGGTGAGCTCAAGCTCAACGAGCCCGTCGAGATCGTCGGCATCAAGGATACCCAGAACACCGTCGTTACCGGTATCGAGATGTTCCGTAAGTCCATGGACTTCTGCGAGGCTGGCGACAACGTCGGTCTGCTGCTCCGCGGCATCAAGCGCGAGGACATCGAGCGCGGCCAGGTTCTCTGCAAGCCCGGTTCGGTTACCCCGCACACCAAGTTCACCGGCGAGATCTACGTTCTGACCAAGGAGGAGGGCGGCCGTCACACCCCGTTCTTCGATGGTTATCGTCCTCAGTTCTACTTCCGTACCACCGACGTTACCGGTACGGTCAAGCTCCCCGAGGGCACCGAGATGGCTATGCCTGGTGACCACATCACCATCGAGGGCGACCTCATCCACCCGATCGCCATGGAGGAGGGCCTGCGCTTCGCTATCCGCGAGGGTGGCCACACCGTCGGTTCGGGCATCGTCTCCACGATCATTGAGTAAATTAGCTCTTTGATATAGCTGACTAAGAGAACCCGGCACTATTAGGGTGCCGGGTTCTTTTCTACGCGGGGCTTATTCCCTGCCGATTGTGCTTCGCTCGTCCTTAAGCCGAGCGTGAGGGATCGATTAGATCTCGTTGGCTCCATTGATGTGTTCCAAATATGAATGGGTTCACCGAGAACCAATTGATTCGAGGTTTTCGTTGACAGCACTTACGTAGAGCTGATAAAGTATCAACTCGTGCCCGTACGGGGCGGAAATGAAAGGTTCAGGATACATGCGTACTCTAGTTACTCTTGCGTGCACTGAGTGCAAGCGCCGCAACTATACGACCACCAAGAACAAGTCGACCATGCCTGATCGTATGGAGATCAAGAAGTATTGCCCCTGGTGCCGTCACCACACGCTGCACAAAGAGACTCGCTAGTCTCTAGTCACATACGCCAGTAGTTCAATTGGTAGAGCATCGGTCTCCAAAACCGAGTGTTGAGGGTTCGAGTCCTTCCTGGCGTGCCAGTCATTATTCCGTAAGCTCCCAATTGGGGGCTTACGGTTTACTCATGTATAAGCGCATTGCGCGGAGGTAACCCAAATGGCCAACAAGAAGAACAAGAAGAAGGCTCAGCAGCAGGCGACTGGCAACAACGCTGCCGCCAACTCCAAGGTTGAGGCCAAGAAGGCCGTTGCCAAGAAGAACGAGAAGGCTGCGAAGTCCAAGAAGAACGAGAAGCCTGGTTTCTTCGCCCGCACCAAGAAGTATTTCGCTTCGGTCAAGTCCGAGATGAAGCGTGTCACGTGGCCCGATAAGAAGGAGCTCGTGAACTACTCGGTCGTCGTTTGCGCTTCTCTGATCGTCGTCGGCGTCGTCATCGCTCTGCTCGATGCTGGCTTTGGCGAGGCTCTTGCTCTGTTCTCTGGATTGAGGGGCTAAACCATGTCTAAGCGTTGGTACGTCGTTCACACTTACTCTGGATACGAGAACCGCGTTAAGTCCGATCTCGAGCATCGCATCGAGACCATGGGCATGCAGGATCGTATCTTTGATATCGAGATTCCTATGGAGCGCGTCACCGAGATTAAAGAGGGTGGCAAGCGCGAGACCAAGGATTCCAAGATTTTCCCGGGTTATGTCCTGGTCCGCATGGAGATGGATGACGATGCTTGGACGTGTGTTCGTAACACGCCTGGCGTTACCGGTTTCCTGGGCGGCAACGGCAAGCCCGCTCCGCTTTCCCGCGACGAGTACAACAAGATGACTCGTCGTCCCGGTAAGGGCGATTCGCCCAAGCGCACCTCGGTTGATATTGAGGTCGGCACGTCCGTCCGCGTCACCGATGGTCCGCTTACCGACTTTGATGGCAAGGTCTCCGAGGTTAACACCGAGGCTGGCAAGCTCAAGGTCACGCTGATGATCTTTGGCCGTGAGACGCCGGTCGAGCTCGACTTTAACCAGGTCGCTGTCATCGCTTAAGTTTTCGTCCGTTCGCGCGAGCGTGCTTCTTCTGTGACTGCTCATCTCAGGAGTGCTTCTAACACGTGCGTGCTTACGATATAGCAAGTACTTCACACTCGTGATTCGAAAGGAATGACCATGGCTGAGAAGAAGGTTGCCAACGTCATTAAGCTCCAGATTCCTGCTGGTGCAGCTAACCCCGCTCCTCCCGTCGGCCCCGCCCTGGGCGCTGCTGGCGTGAACATCATGCAGTTCTGCCAGGCCTTTAACGCCGAGACGCAGGACAAGAAGGGCGACATCATCCCCGTTGAGATCTCTGTCTACGAGGACAAGTCCTTCTCCTTCATCACCAAGACCCCGCCGGCGGCTCACCTCATCAAGAAGGAGCTGAACCTCAAGTCTGGTTCCGCTAAGCCGCAGGCCGACAAGGTTGGTCAGCTCTCCCAGGAGCAGCTCACCAAGATCGCCGAGATCAAGATGCCGGACCTCAATGCCAACGACATTGACGCCGCCAAGAAGATCATCGCCGGTACCGCCCGCTCCATGGGCGTCACCATCGCTGAGTAGCGATTTCTTATGGTAACGACGGGTGCTCCGACCGGGGTGCCCGTTAAATGTGTGCAATAGGGCACACGATACGATGTGGGAGGGCTCACGCCCGTTTAACCACAGGAGGTAATGCACATGGCTAAGCATGGTAAGAGCTATAACGCCGCTGCCGAGAAGATCGACCGCGCCACGCTCTACACCCCCCTTCAGGCTGCCAAGCTCATCAAGGAGCTCGACACCGCCAAGTTCGACGAGACTGTCGAGGCCCACTTCCGTCTGGGCATCGATACTCGTAAGGCTGACCAGAACATCCGTGGTTCCATCTCCCTGCCCCACGGCACCGGCAAGACCGTTCGTGTTGCCGTCTTCGCCGAGGGTGAGAAGGCTCGCGAGGCCGAGGCTGCCGGCGCCGACATCATCGGTTCCGACGAGCTCGTCGCCCAGATCCAGAAGGGCGAGATCAATTTCGACGCCGCTATCGCTACGCCGAACATGATGGCCAAGGTTGGCCGCATCGGTAAGATCCTTGGTCCCCGTGGCCTCATGCCGAACCCCAAGCTCGGCACCGTGACCATGGACGTCGCCAAGATGGTCTCCGAGCTCAAGGCTGGCCGCGTTGAGTATCGTGCCGACCGCTACGGCATCTGCCACGTGCCCCTGGGCAAGAAGTCCTTCTCTGAGCAGCAGCTCGTCGAGAACTACGCTGCCCTGTACACCGAGATCCTGCGCGTCAAGCCCTCTTCTGCTAAGGGCAAGTACGTCAAGTCCATCTCCGTGTCTTCCACCATGGGTCCTGGCGTCAAGGTCGATCCCGCTGTCCAGCGTGACTTCCTGGCTGAGTAACTAACAGTTACTGCCTGAGCAAAGCAAGCATTGCTAAAGAAACCCGGTTCTGCCTCGTGCAGGACCGGGTTTCTTGCTATCTCGGGCCAAAACCACCACAAAGGTGCCTGTCCCCTTTGTGGTGGTTTCGGCACTTTGGCGTCAATGTTATGGCATCGCAGCGAGCCGGTTCCAAGTGCCCCAGGTCGCCCCGAAAGAGGAGCGACGCGTACTTTGGTACGCGAGCGACGGCTTGAGGGGCGAGATGGGGTGCTTGGGGCCGGCGCAGCGTCAAGCCTTAAAGGTGGTTACCAGGGGGTTCTGGCGGTTGAGGACTCGATGGCCTCGTGGCGCTTGAGCTCGCGGCGCATGGTTTGCGAATTGAGCCAAGCTGCCTGCCAGCCACGGATGGGGTAGCGCGCCTCGTCCAGCTCAAACTGCGTATAGCCGCTGGCGTTGATGATTGTTGCTCCGCATGCATGCCGACGCTCACGTTGAAAATCGTGGCCATAGCATTGGTGCACATGCCCGTGCACCATGTAGTCGGCCCCCCAGGACTCAAGCGCCGTGTTAAAGCATTCGAATCCTCGATGTGGCAGATCATCCAGATCGCCCACGCCGGCGGCGGGCGCGTGAGTGAGCAAGATGTCGCAGCCGCCGACCATCCTCACTTTGCGGGAGAGCTTGCGCATGCGCTTGGTCATCTCGCGCTCGGTGTACATGTTGACGCCATCTCGGTAGCGCATGGAGCCGCCAAGCCCCGCAATGCGGACGCCGCGATACACGTACACGGTGTCTTCGACGCAGATACAGCCGCCCGGTGCATGACGTGCATAGCGGTCATCGTGATTGCCGCGCACGTAGATGAGCGGTTTGTTGATGACGGTGACCAAAAACTCAAGATAGTCGGGGTCCAGGTCGCCAGCGGACAAAATCAGGTCGACACCCTCAAAGCGTTCCTTGTGAAAGCATTCCCAAAGGCATCGTTCTTCGGTATCGGCTACGGCAAGGATCTTCATAGGGCGTGGACTTTCGGCTCATCGTTGGGCTGCGGAATGGTGCCCACCACGTTGTCGGCCAGCCAGTCCATTTCGACGATTTGTGTGCTCGGCAGTGGGGGAAAACCCTCGATCTGCACCACGCCGTCTTGGCTATGGAGCTCACCGCCAAATGGATTGATGGAACCCTCGACGATGCCATTGCGGAGCAGCTGAACGAGCTTGCGCGTCTGATAGGGCAGGCCCGGAGCGTAGCGAATGTCGATGACGCCCGAGCTCATGCCATACCAGTAATTGACGGCGCGAACCTGGCTGTCGTCACTGGTCTCATCCCAGGTGCCATGCAGCAGGCTGCGCACGATAAGCTCGTAGTATCGGCCCCAGTTCCATACCGGCATGGCGATGCCGGTGACTTTGCCATCGACCAGGCGGTGGAGTCCGTAGGCCGTGGGGTCTTCGAGCGACTTGGACATGTCAGCGCCGGTCATAACACTCACGCCTTCGCGGCACATGGCTTCGGCAAGACCGCCGGCGGGCACATCGCCCCAGGTGAGGATTACCTGCGCGCGGGGATCGAGCAACGAGGCGCCAATCGCAAAGGCGTTGATTTCGCTGAGTGCGCCCGAGGCGAAGACCGATGCGTGGTAACCAATGCGATGGTTGTCCGCCATGCTGGCGGCAAGGGCGCCCAGCAGGAACTTGGCCTCGTACATCTTGCCAAAGTACGAACGCACGCTTTGGTGGGGAAGGCCGATGGAGCAGTTGAGGAATCGCACCTGGGGATACTCGACGGCGGCCCTGAGCGTATATTCCATCAGGCGGTGTGAAGTCGAGAAGATGGCCTTCGCCCCGTGCTTGACGGCGGTTTCCACGGCGGCGTAGAACGCGTCCGGATCGTGGCGGTCCTCGAACGCCTCGGTGCGCACGATGCCACCAAAGTGCTCGTCGAGATACTGGCGCCCTTGGTCGTGCAGGCTGTCCCAGCTCGAAGATGCACAGGGGAATTCATGGATAAAGGCGATGCGCAGAGGGTTGGCCGCCGAATAAACGGTCTTGCCCATAAAGAAGTTGAGCACGCCGGAGGTGGACTTGGAGGGTGACTCTTCCTCATCGACGCTCGGTGCCTCGACAAGATCGACCTTCTCCTCATCATTTTTGCCGGCAATGACCAACTCGCGCCAAATCTTGCACAGGCGGTTTACGACGATATCCGTTGGCGTATCCAGCAGGCGGTCCTGGTTGTACACATTGAGGTACACGAGCATGGCGTCGGCAGGCGTAATGTCCAGGTGGTCGCCGCCTGCGCGAAGGTAGGCGCGCTTAAAGAGCAGGAAGGTGTGGCGCAGGTAGTCGACCTTTTTCTGCGGCCATTTTTCGATAAGGTTCTGACCGAGCATCTTGGCGAGCGTTTCGTAGCTTCCCTCACGCGAGAACTCGATCTCGTATAGGGGGCAGACGCGCCAAAACGCGCAGAATTCACCGTACAGGCGGCTTTCGACGGAATCCCATTTGCCGGGGTAGAGACGGGTGACCTTGGCCGAAACCGTCGGGGCGTCCAGGAATTTGAGGACGCTGACGCGCTTGTTGCCCTCCTGGACGTAGAACCGATGCATGAACTCGGTGACGATGATGGGGTCGCGATAGCCCTCGGTTACCTGAATGTCGTAGAGGTTGGACCACTTGCGGGCGAATTCGGTGCTAAACGGCAGCAGGGGCATAAAGTTGCACGAAAAGGCGGACTGACGGCCCTTGGTAACCGTGCCGACGACCATTTCGAGCGGAATGTCCCTCAGGCCGACGCTCTCTCGCTGGCCTAAGGGGAGTTGGGAAACGAGGCCGTCGAGATCCGTAAGGTACGGGTGCTCGCTTTGGCTGATGGCGCGACGGCGTCCCTGCTCGCCGCGCTTGCGTGCTTGACGATAGGCCTCTTCCATGGTGTCTACTCCCTTAGTCGTTTAAACAACGATATGAACCATGGTACCACGATGCGAAACCACCACAAAGGTGCCTGTCCCTTTTGTGGTGGTTTTAGGCGATGATGGGGGCGATGGCGCGGATGCAGGCGTCGGCTGCCGTAAAGGTGGTGCTGTCGTCACTGACGATAAAGATGATCTTGCCCTTGATGCCAAAGTCGCCGATCTCGCTAAAGAGCACATACGGCTCCTTGTCAAAGCTCGAGATGGGAAGCACGGCGGCCTTGGTGGCGTCGGTGAGTTCATCTGCCAGCGCGTCCAGTGAAGCCCACTTGGACGTGTCCTTGACCGCGACGGGCACGGCAACGCGCCCAAAGGGCATCAAATGCACGAGCGTGTTCTTGGAGATGTTGGAGTTGGGGACGATGATGGTTTGCCCGCAGGCGTCCTCGATGGTCGTATGGCGCCAGGTGATGTCTTGGACCACGCCCGACACGCCGCCGACCTCGATATTGTCGCCGGGCTTGATGATGCCCATAAAGGTCACCTGCATGCCACCGATAAGGTTTGACAGCGTGTCCTGAAAGCCGAGCGAGATGGCGATGCCGCCGACGCCAAGAGCGGCGACGAGGGCGTTTGCGTTAATGCCAAAGCAATTGTCGAGGATAAAGCTACCGCCAATCATCCAGATGATGGCGCGCGCGATGTTGATGAAGATACTCGATGCCGGAAGCGGGTTATCGTCTCGGTTAAGCAGATGGTTCAGGGTCTTGGATACGACCTTGGCGGCGACGGCGGTGCCTATCGCCAAGATGACGGCCCAGATGATGTTGTGGACCCATCGTTGTGCAAAGAAATGAAGAATTGGCTCAAACAATTCCATGTAGGGAAACCTCCTAATGATCGTCCAACCATGATACCCACCAAGAAGCCCGTCCGATCAAATTCGGACGGGCTTCTGTGCTCGATATAAGGTTTACGCGGCGGGGCTGCAAGGCCCGGCGGTGTAGCTTAGCGGCGACGCTTCCAGATAATTCCGAGAATGATGATGACGATGCCGCCGATGAGGCATGCGCCGACCACGGCCAACGTGCGGTCTCCCGTTGCGGCGAGCTTACCGGTCGTCTTCTTGGTGATGACCTTCGTGGTCGTCGTGTCCGTCTTAGGCGAGGGCTTAGGCGTCGGGGCCGGTGTGGGCGTGGGATCCACGGCTGCGGAGCCGAAGCTGATGGTGCCGGCGAGTCCGGCCATCTTGTTCTCCCAGCCATTCTGACCAATCAGTGCCCTCAGCGCTGACTCGCAGGTGCCCCACTCGGTGTGCTTGGTGGCGTTTGCGAAGGTGGGGAAGTCGGTCGTGTTGGTGATAATGTAGTTGTTGGTGGCGACGGTATAGGTCTTGGCGGGGTCGAGCGTGCTGCCGTCTTTGGTGAGCGTGGCACTCACGATGCGCTTGCCTTCAGACTGCGTCCAGTCGATTGTTACGTTGATGCCGCCAAAGGAAAGAACGCTGCCGGAGTCGTTGGGCCACTTGTACATGTCCTGGGCTTCCTGCTCGGTGTGGCCGGCTGCGACGTAGGCTTGCTGAAGTTCGTAGCTGTCATTGCATTTGTCGCTAATTTCCAACGAGTGCTCAAGCGCTGCGAGGAAGTCCGCGCCGGTTATGGTCCAGGTCTCCAAGGTGTTGCCGTAGGGCGAGATGGCGATGACGTTGCCGACGGTTACGTCTCCCGCCGCGATGCCGCCGCGGATGCCGCCCGCGTTTTCGATGGCAAGGTCCGCGCCCGTCAAATTAAGATAGGAACCGCAGATCACATGTCCGATGGTCTGGGCTTTAGTAGTGTCGCCCTCCTTGCTGGGGCGGAAATCGGTGGTGCGCACCATCTCCCAGCCATGTGTGCCCGCCGCGTCCTCGCCATAGAAATAGTTGGCGGTGGATGTGCCGAGTACCTTGTTCGATTCGATTTCAAAGGCGTCGTCGAGTGGCTTGATTTTGTTGTTGCGGACCTCATCAAGGATGTTCTGGTTGTTAGGGTCTGCCAAAAGGTCGTCGACGTCCTTGGCGGCGTAGAGCGTCTCAGCGCTGCCGCCTGCGGAGACCGTCACTATGTCGTCGTTGGTGGTTTCGGTACCCTTGGTGTCGTACTCATAGGGGATGGAAAGCAGACCAACCTCGGCAAAGGCGCTGCCCGCCTCGACGACGCGGACCGGCTTGCCATCGGCCCCCGTCACGTTCTCATTTAAGTTGATGTGCTCGTGGCCTGCGATCAGGGCATCGACGCCGTCGAGCTGTGCGGCAAAGGCCCTGGCGTTGAGCGTATGTGCGATACAAACGACAACGTTGCAGTCCTCATCCTCGCGCAGTCGCTTGGCCTCGGCATTGATGGCGTCCGCCGCACCCGAGAACGACGTGCCCTCAATCAGGTCCGCGCGCAGCGAGGAGCCCAGCGTCTCATCCATGGCTCCGACGACGCCGACCTTAATCTTGTAGTTAAACGTGGAACTGTCCTCGTCGTCCTTCCAAGTGCGGTTGAGCGTCTTGGTGATGCTCGAGCTCCATACGCCGTTCGAAGACGTTGCATTCGCGCAAAGCATGGCGAAAGGCGTGCTGGTGGCACCATTGCCGGCCATCGTGCGAAGCTTGTCCGCGCCGTAGCTCCAGCCGTGGTTGCCCGGCGT
>URMR01000056.1 GCA_900548935.1 uncultured Collinsella sp. | reverse complement strand
TCCGTCCCCACAAATTCAAACGGGACAAGTATACCCGTCAACATATATCGTCCCAGTCGCATTTTTATCGAACATCGCATCGTCGCGCTACCGCTTGTCGAACAATAGCCGCCCACAGCATGTGCACCCATATATAATTGTGCACTATTGTTTACACTACCCAGCTGTTATCAACAGCGAACATTAGCCGGCAAATTAACTCAACAACGCGGCAAGGCGGGGGCCTGGATACATGCAAAGCGCTGAGCAACGACGCGTGTACACAACGAGCTCGCCCGACGCAATTCGCCCGACCTCAGAAAGCCGCTTACGACATGGATACTGTCAGCAATTACACCGAAACGCTCGAAAAGACCGTCCGTGACCTTCTCGAGCGTCAGGATGATCTGATCAGGACTGCCTTTACCGACCAGCTTACCGGGCTTGGTAACCGTGGCGGCTTTGCCCGTTCCCTCGAGGAGCTCTGGGAGCAGGACACCCCCGTTACCATGGCGTTCATCGATATCGACAATCTCAAGCACTGCAACGACGTCTTTGGACATGACGAGGGCAACCGCTATATCTTGCAGGTAAGCCTCTATCTCAAACTGTATATGAAAGTGGACGAGGCGGCGTTTCGCATAGGCGGCGACGAGTTTGCCATCCTATCTACGATTGCGACCGAAGACGACCTCGCCGAACGTCTGGAACACTGCCGAACGATCCTGCTCAAAAACAACGATTCCAAGATGCCCCACTCGTTTAGCTACGGAGTGTCACATGCCGACCCCGCCCTGGGCGAAGCTTCCAATCGCATGACGCTCGATGCCGACCATCGCATGTACGACTACAAGCTACGTCATGCCATGCACCTCGATCGACGCAATATCACGCAAGTCCACGCCGACGACTTCGAAATAAGCGACCGCGTTTTCGACGCCTTTTCGATGCTCAACGAAGGTCGTTATTTCTTTATCGAGAACTTGGACAAACATCGCACCCTTTGGTCACAAGGTGCCTTGCGCGATCTTGGCCTTCCCTCGGAGCACATAGACAACTGCCGCGATTACTGGAAAACGCGCGTCCATCCCGATGACCTTGAGGCTTTTACCGACGACATCGACCAAGTCTATAACGGCTCCAAACACTATCGAGTCATGCAGTATCGTGTGCGCAACGCCGTCGGCGACTACGTCCTTTGCCGTGCTCGCGGGTTTCGTATCGACGGCGACGGAAATGTCCCCTCGCTCTATGTCGGCGAGCTCGTCAACCACTCACTTGCCGAAACCGTCGACGCCGCCACAGGCCTCGGAACGCAGCGCATGCTGGTCAACGCTATCGATACCTGCCGCCTTGACCGTTGCAAGACAGGGCTTATAGCGGTGCGCGTTCGTGGCACGACAAAGCTCAACGAGCTCTACGGGGCCGAGGCCGTCGACAACATGCTTGCCGAATACGCAGGCCGTATGCTGTCGATCACTCGCGGCAGGAGCCGGGTCTACCGTTCACGAAGCGTCCAGTTTGTCGTGCTCAGCAACGATTTGGACCACGAGGCATTCGAGCAACTGACCCGCCACCTTAAAGAGGCCGTTTTCGCTCCTGTGCAAATCGCGGGCGACACCATTACTCCCGTCTGTCTTGTCGTCCCGGCATTTTACGAGCACTTAACCCATCAGGCGACCGCCGTTTTAGGCGAACTCGATCGTCGCCTTCGCACAGCCGGCGGGCTTGTCCCCAACGACAGCCTCCCTATACCCGAGGTCGAACGCAAAAGCGCAATCGCCGAACGCATCGATATGCTCACCGGTCTCTACCGACCCAGCGAGTTTATGCGGCGCGCCAACGCTTTTCTCGAGGCAAGGCGCGACGGCGCTTGGTGCATCGCCACGGTCGACATGGGCCACATGCGCCTGTTTAACGAATGGTATGGACAGGCCGAAGGCGACCGCCTGCTTGCCGATGTGGGCACGGTCCTCAAGGACATCGAGAATGCCGACATGGGCGTCGCAGGGTACTGGGGCCAAGATGACTTTTGCGCACTCATCCCCTTTAAGCACATCACCGTCCATCAAATCTACAACCGCGTTCGCGAGGCAGTAGCCAGGCATGATGGCGGCGTAGGTTTTTGGCCGTCCATGGGCGTCTACCCCATCGATTCCAATGAGGAGATCACCATCGATGCGCAGGCAAAGGCCATGTTTACCAATCGGCGCGCAAAAAACGACTTTAAGGAGCGCATTGCCATTTTTTGCCCCGAGGAGTACAAGCGCGAAATCGTGTTCAACCGCACGCTGACCGAATTCCAGTACGCGCTGTCAAATGGTCGCATCACGTACTATCTTCAGCCCCAGGTCGATATGGAAACCGGCGAGATTATTGGCGCCGAAGCACTCATCCGCTGGATTGACAAGGACGGCTCTCTCATTTCGCCCGCAACGTTTATCCCCGCACTCGAGGAAAGCGGCTTTGTAGTGACGCTCGACAAATATGTTTGGCAGGGCGTCGCCATGTGGCTCCGCGAGTGCCTCAATCGAGGACTTCGCGTGGTTCCGATTTCCCTCAATGTGTCGCGCGTAGACATTCTTGCCTGCGATGTCGCCGAGCATATGGGGTCGCTCGCCGCCCAGTACAACCTGCCGCCCGAACTCATGCACATCGAGATCACCGAGACCGCCTATACCGGAGAGTCCGAGGCCGTGGATAAGCTGACCGCGGATCTGCACACCCGTGGCTTCTCGACCTACATGGACGATTTTGGCACCGGCCAGTCCACGCTCGCGATGCTCAAGAACGTCAACGTCGACGTCATCAAGCTCGACCGCACCTTTGTGCCCACCGACCGCGATCAAGGCCGCAGCGCGCAGATCGTGTCATCGATGCTCGAGATGGCGCAGTCGCTCCATCTGCCCGTCGTGGTTGAAGGCGTCGAGACAAATGAGCAGGCAAACATGCTACGACAAATGGGCGCCCGCTACGCTCAGGGCTTCCTCTACTACCGTCCCATGCCGGCGAAGGATTTTGAGGCATTGCTCGATGGTGGCAATAACAACTGATACGCTCGCGCGCAAAACGCCACCGCCGAAGGGGGAATTTGCCTCCATTAGCTAACTTATATCCCCAATTCAAACCGAATTGGGGATATGATACAAACCGCTGTTCCGTCCAAGGAGGGTATCCATCATGAACGAGTCATATCGCCTGGGCGAGCAATCGATTATTGCCTATCTTCAGCGACTTGCGAATGGCATCTCGACCGCCGAACTCGATGTTGCCGCGCTGCCCGCTGGGCTACGCGCCGTTGGCGAGCAACTGCAAAAGACGCACGCCATCCTGCAACAAGAGCGTCGGCTGCTTGAGAGCAACGCCCATATCGACCCGCTCACCAACTTGGGCAACCGCAGCGGACTCGACCGTCACGTCGAGCAACTCTGGCGCAAAGGCGACCCCTTCACCTGCGCCTATATTGACATCGACCATCTCAAGCATTGCAATGATAGGTTTGGCCACGCCGAAGGCAATCGCTATATTCTGAGCATCTGCCGCACGCTCTCCGAAACCATGGAGCATGATGAGATGCTGTTCCGTATCGGTGGAGACGAGTTTGTGCTCATCTCGCTCTCCGCAAACGAGACTGAACTCGAGCAGCGCTTGGAGCAGATACGCGCCGGGCTGGTCGAGGCGAGCTCAGGTGGCAAGGCGCCCATGATCGGCAGCTTTAGCTTTGGCTGCTCGCGCGTCGATCCACTTGCTGGCGACACGCGTCGCCAGATGACGATGGATGCCGATCGCAAGATGTATCGCTATAAGCTTATGCATCGTGTGCAGCAACCGAAAGACGATGACGCCCCGCAACGCCCAATCGTCGATCAGCTTCCCTGCAACGACCGGGTGTTCCAAGCGATCTCCATGAGCTCCGAGACGCGCTATCCGTTTATCCTCAATCTCGATACGGGAGAATCGCAATGGTCGGTTAACGCCGTGCGCGATTTTGACCTACCCTCCCAGCACCCTTTTAATTCGGTCGATATGTGGCTTGCCCGCGTTCATCCCGAGGACCGCGACAACGTACGCGCCGAGCTCGACATGGTGATAAACGGCACGTGGCACTTCCACTACATGCAGTATCGCGTAATGGACGCCACCGGAAAATACGTGCTTTGCGACTGCACGGGCTACCGCTTGGACGGCACCGATACCGAGCCCAACATGTATGTGGGCATTATCATCAACCGAAGCCTAGCGGATACGACCGACTCCGTGACCGGCCTGGGCGATATTCACGCCCTGGTCAACGCCATTGGCGAAATGCGTCGCGTGGCGCGCGAGGCAGGCTTTATTGCCATTAAGGTTGACGATATCGCCGAGGTCAATGCCCGCTTTGGATTCGATGCAGGCGACCGCGTTTTGGCAGAAAGCGCCGCCTGCCTTATGGAATGCTCGCGCGGCAAGGGTCGCCTGTTCCGCTCGACGGGGCCGACATTTGTGACGCTTTTCGACGACTTTGATCCCGAAGAGACCGACTCGATCGCAGACGAAATCGAGCGGTTCCTGGGTTCCCCCGTGCTCATCGGCTCGCTTGAATATCAGCCACCCATTCGTGTAGCGACGCTTCATCTGGACGCTGTCGATCGACAACCCGTTTCCATTTTGAACGAGCTCAAAGCGTTGCTCGGGAAAGCCGTGCAGGTGCCAGGTACCAAACTGGATTAGCACCGCGCCCGCGCCGCCTCCCCCATCGTGCGATAATCCTCTGCAGAAGTCACCAAAAGCAGAGGGAGTTTGTGATGAAGGTTCTTTTGGTCAATGGCAGCCCCAAGGCAAACGGCAACACCGCCCGTGCACTCGCCGAGGTCGCCGAGCAGCTCAATGGCGAAGGCATTGATACCGAGGTGTTTCAGCTGGGCGCCAAGCCCATTCGCGATTGCATCGGTTGCGGCCAGTGCGGCAAGCTTGGCGGTCGCTGCACCTTTGACGACGACGTGGTGAACGAGCTGATCGCTGCCGCCGAGCAGGCAGATGGCTTTGTCTTTGGCTCGCCCGTCTACTATGCGCACCCCAGCGGCCGCATCCTTTCGGCCCTCGATCGCGCCTTCTATGCCGGAAGCAAAGCCTTTGCACACAAGCCGGGCGCTGCCGTCGCCGTCGCCCGTCGCGGCGGTACGTCGACCACCTTCGATGTGCTCAACAAGTACTTCACCATCAACCAGATGCCCGTGGTTGCCTCCACGTACTGGAACAACGTGTTTGGCGCCATGCCGGGCGAGGCCGCCCAAGACGCCGAGGGCCTGGCCACCATGCGCAACATCGGCAAGAACATGGCCTGGCTCCTGCATTGTATCGAGGCAGGACAGGCCGCTGGTATCAACGCACCCGAAGCCGATCGCGCAACGACCAACTTCATCAGGTAGAACGGCGGAACAAAATGATTCAGATTTTTGGCACCAAGAAGTCCTTCGACACCAAGAAGGCGCAGCGTTATTTTAAGGAGCGCCGCATTAAGGTGCAGTTTATCGACCTTAAGGAAAAGGAGATGAGCAAGGGCGAGCTCACGAGCGTGATGCAGGCGGTCGGCGG
This sequence comes from uncultured Collinsella sp., assembly GCA_900548935.1. Lineage (GTDB taxonomy): Bacteria > Actinomycetota > Coriobacteriia > Coriobacteriales > Coriobacteriaceae > Collinsella. Next base: position 4,741 of record URMR01000056.1, on the reverse strand, counting down.
CATCGACAAGCTGCTCAACCCCAAGGCTAAGGACGAGGAGACGCTCGCGCTCATCCAGCACCTCACCCCTAGCCAGCGCTTCGATAAACTGCTCGAGAATCAGCAGGTTCTAGCCGAGCCCATCGTGCGCAACGGCAAAAAGGCCACCGTCGGTTATTGCCCCGATGTGTGGGGAGCCTGGGAGTAGCTTGTGTTATTTGCCGGCGCGTGGGTATAAGAGCAGGCGTTTGGCATTAGATTTAACTGTAAGCCATGTCTAACAAAGGAGGGCATATGCCCAACAAACCCGTGAAGATCATCATGCTTACCGGATACCTCGGTGCCGGCAAGACCACGCTGCTCAACCACATCCTCGCTAACGACGGCGGCATCCGCGCCGCCGTGATCGTCAACGATATCGGCGAGATCAACGTCGACGCCAGCCTTATCGCCGACGGCGGCCTTTCCGAGACCGACGACCTCATCCCGCTCACCAACGGCTGCATCTGCTGCACGCTTTCGGACGACCTTGCTAACCAGCTGCAGGGCATCGCCGATTCGGGCAACTTCGACTACATCATCATCGAGGCCTCGGGCATTTGCGAGCCCATCCCCATCGCCTACACCATCTCGAGCTTCTGCGACGAGGCCAAGGTGGGCGGCGAGCCCAAGCTCGCGCTCGACAACATCGTGGCCGTGGTCGACTGCGCCCGCATGTACGACGAGTTCAACGGCGGTCGCGACCTGCTGGCCGAGGATATCGACGAGGACGACATCGAGAGCCTGCTCATCCAGCAGATCGAGTTCTGCTCCACGTTGATCCTCAACAAGACCGATACCGTGAGCCCTGAGCAGATCGCCGAGCTCAAGGCCATCGTGCGCAGCTTGCAGAAGGACGCCGTGATCGTCGAGGCCCAAAACGGCGAGGTCCCCATGGAGGAGCTGCTCGACACCGACCGCTTCGACTTTATGCGCGCCTACAACTCCGCCGCCTGGATCGAGGCCATGGAGCATCCCGAGGAGCACGACGACCCCGAGGTGCTCGAGTACGACATCGAGACCTTTGTGTACTCGCGCCGCAAGCCGTTTGACCTGCAGAAGTTCACCGATTTTGTTGAGCAGGAGTGGCCCGACGAGGTCATTCGCGTCAAGGGTCCGCTGTGGCAGACCGGCGATCCGGACATGTGCTACATGTTTGAGCAGGCCGGCCACCAGATGCGCCTGATGGAGAACGGCCTGTTCGTTGACTCGGCGCCCGAGGGCGAGAAGCAGAAGATTATCGACGAGAACCCCGAAATCATGCAGATTTGGGACGACGAGACGGGCGACCGCATGACGAGCCTGTGCATCATCGGCCGTCACATGGACAAGGATGCGCTCATCGCCTCCCTCGATGCCTGCCTGACCGACTGGCACCGCGCCTAGGTTTATCCAAGCGGACTTTTTCCGCTACGTAACCGCCAAACCACCACGAAGGTGCCTATCCCCTTCGTGGTGGTTTTTCGTTCTGAGCCAAGGAGATTCATGTTCAACATTGTGCTGTATGCGCCCGAAATTCCGGCCAATACGGGCAATATCGGCCGTACCTGCGTGGTCACCGGCGCCCGTCTACATCTGGTGGAGCCACTGGGCTTTTCGCTCGACGACAAAACGGTGCGTCGCGCCGGCCTGGGCTACTGGCAAAACTTGGACGTGACGACCTATGCCGGCTGGGAGGATTTCCTTGCGCGCAACGGCCTCTCCCCCGCCGATGGTCGCCTGCATCTGCTGACCAAAAAGGCGCGCCGAACCTATGCGCAAAGCACCTACCGCGACGGTGACTATTTGGTCTTTGGCAGCGAGAGCTCGGGCATTCCCGAGCCACTGCTTGCCGCGGCGCCCGAGCGCTGCGAGCGCATCCCCATGCTGCGCGATTGCGACTCACTCGATAACGCCGAGGCTTGGGAAGCTCACGAGGAATCGCTGGGGCATACCGAGGGCAGCCACGAGGCCATCCTTCAACAGGACATCTGCGGCAACTTCATCAATCCGGACGACTACCGCATCAGCGCACTCAACCTCTCCAACAGCGCCGCCATCGTCCTCTACGAAGCCCTGCGCCAAACAGGCTTTCCGGGAATGTAACAAACCTGCCATTAGGGGACGGGGTAGAAATGGCAGATTTTTAAACCCTCTAGCTCTTGACAAGCTGGTTTTGGCATCAATGAGGCAAAGGGGCTGTCCCTTTGCCTCATTGATGCTCTAAATAACGAACCATTGCTTTTAATCAGAATTAACTAGAATAAAATGAAGTTAAACGGCGGTGTGAAAGGAGAGCTTTGTGGAATATCTCGAGAACCCGTTTACCCCCAGTTTTGGTGAGGTTCCAGCCCATCTCGCTGGCAGACAACAGATTATTCGGGATTTGGACCGTGCCTTCTTGAGCCAGCGCAGGCGCCCAGAATTGACCTCGATCTTCTCAGGCGCACGTGGAACCGGTAAAACCGCTCTCATGTCGTCGCTCGCGACAAGGGCGGAATCCCACGGCTGGATAGCCGTAAAGACGACCGCGCTCCCGGGAATGCTTGAGGAAATCGAGTTCGGGGCGAAACGTGCTGCAGGCCATCTCATCGACCCGTCTAACAACTTCGAAGTCACTGGGCTTGGAATTGCACCGCTCGGCAGCATCGAGGTCAATCGCGTTCACGATGCCTCAACCTGGCGTTATCGCATGAGCGACATCATCGACCAGCTCAACGAAGCGGGCACCGGTCTGCTCGTCACGGTTGACGAGGTGGACCCGACACTCGACGAGATGATTCAGCTCGCAGCGGCGTATCAGCACTTTGTAACCGATGGGAAACGCGTCGCGCTGCTCATGGCGGGACTTCCCAACAACGTCTCGACGTTGCTGAACCACAAGACGGTCTCGTTCCTTCGCCGCGCCCAACAATATCATCTGGGTCGCATTGCCGACTATGACGTACGCGAGGCCTTGATTCGCACGATCCAGGAAAACGATCGCCTGGCAGATGCTGGGGGAATCGATAGAGCCGTTCGCTCGATCTCTGGTTTTCCCTTCCTATTGCAACTCGTAGGCTACCGTGCTTGGGATCTCACAAGCGATTCGAAGGAAATCTCGTCACGCGACTTTGACCTGGGAATCAAAATCGCGCGCGACGAGATGGACGACCGAATCCTCGTGGCAACCTATCGGGAACTCACTGCAGAGGACAAGCGATTCCTCATCGCCATGCTCGATGACGAGGAAGAGTCCACCACCGCTGACCTTGTCGAGCGCCTTAAGCGTTCGCCACAGCAGGTCTCCCGCTACCGACGCCGCATGATAGATGCCGGCATCATCGGGGAACGAGGACGAGGGCTCGTCGCATTTGAATTGCCATTCTTCCGCGACTACCTCGCGGCTCAATGCGTGAAATAGGCATCAATGAGGCAAAGGGGCTGTCCCTTTGCCTCATTGTCTATAGGTAGCGTCCGGTAATGCTCTTGGAACAGGCCGCGATGTCATCCGGCGTGCCGGCGCAGACGATTTGCCCACCGGCGTCGCCACCGCCTGGGCCCATGTCAATCACATAGTCGGCGTTATGGATAAGGTCGAGGTCGTGCTCAATCACAATCACCGTGGCGCCCTTGGCAACGAGGCCATCAAACACGCTCAGCAACACCTGAACATCGAGCGGATGTAGTCCGATCGTGGGCTCGTCGAACACAAATACGGCATCGTCCTGCACGCGGCCCATCTCGCTCGCGAGCTTAAGGCGCTGTGCCTCACCGCCCGAAAGCGCCGGTGTGGGCTCGCCAAGCGTGAGATAGCCCAGGCCCAGGTCGTGCAAGGTCTGTAAGCGCGTCTGAACCTTCTTGAGTCCCAGTGTGGCGTCGAAGGCCTCGTCCACACTCATGTCCATGAGCTGCGGCAACGTAAGCAAGCTCCCGTCCTTGCCCTCGCGATGGATACGCGAAGCCGTGTCTGCATAACGAGAACCGCGACATGCCGGACAGACGATCTCGACGTCGGGCAAAAACTGCACGTCAAGCGATATCGAGCCCGTGCCATCGCACGTAGGGCAGCGCAAGGCGCCAGTGTTGTAGCTGAAGGCGCCCGCCTTGTAGCCGGCTGCCTTGGCTTCGGGCGTACGGGCGAAGGCGCGACGCAGCTCATCATGGATGTCGGCATAGGTCGCCACCGTCGAGCGCACGTTAGCGCCGATGGGCGTAGCGTCAATCAGGTTTGCGCGGGCAATACCTTCGGCATCGACCCAACGCACGTGTCCCGGCAGGCGCTCGCCGGCTGCCCGCGCCTTGAGCGCCGGGATGAGCGTCTCGAGCACCAACGTCGTCTTACCCGAACCCGAAACACCCGTAACCGCAACAAGGCGGCCGCGCGGGATATCGACTTCGAGCGGCCTAACGGTATGGATGGTATCGGTCGCCATGCGGATATGACCCTGGTCGAACATTTCGTCGTCAGCCACCTGCGGACGCAAGCGCTTGGGCTCTGCGCGCAAAAACGGCGCGATGCGGCTGCCCCGCGATTGTTCGACCTCGTCTACCGTGCCTGCAGCAATCACATTGCCGCCGCCTGCTCCAGCAACGGGACCCATCTAAACCAGATAGTCGGCTTCCACCAGTACGCGCGTATCGTGGTCGACAACAACCACGGTGTTGCCGTCATCCACCAGATCGCGCATCACGCCCACCAAGCCGTCGACATTGGCGGGATGCAAGCCGATCGAAGGCTCGTCCAGCACATAAAGCACGCCCG
>URMR01000055.1 GCA_900548935.1 uncultured Collinsella sp. | reverse complement strand
GGTCATAGCGGTGCTGCTAAGGTCGACCACGCCCTTGTAGAAGGGGCCATCGATAATGGCGGGAACGCGGTCATGCACGCTTTTGAGCTCGTCTTTAAGCACCTTTTCGACATAGGGTAGAGATTCTCCCACCGGGATGGTGATATCTATGCTGGCGTAAGAATTAAGTTTTGTCATGTTGGTGACATTCGAAATCGAGCTGTTGCGTAGGAGCAGGACATTGCCGTTGCCGTCATTGATCTTTGTGGTTCGCACACCAATCTCCATAACGGTGCCGGTATTGCCGCCAACCGAGATGACGTCTCCAACGCGGAACTCGCCTTCAAAGATAATAAAGAGCCCGCATAAGATATCCGTGATGAGGTCTTTGGCTCCAAAGGAGACGGCGAGCGTGATGATACCTGCCGAGGCTAAAAGCGTTGCGGTATCGACACCCAAAACGCCGAGGCACCAATAGAGCATAGCGATGAGAGTTCCGTATTTTGTCAGGCTCGAGAGAAGTCGGCATATCGTCTCGCCGCGCGCTCCAAGCACATTGGACAACATGCGAAGAAGCGCCTGCGCGATTGCGCACACTGTGAGAGCCACACAGGCGTACATGATCGAAGCGGTGAGCGCGAATATGTTGAGACCGTGCTGCCAGTCGTTGCCCAGGATATAGGTAAATACCGAACGCGGACCAAACAGAGCGTCTTTAAACAAGACGGCCAAAAAGACGATAAACGCCGCGATGCCGGCAAACCATTTAAGGACTGTGCCGAGTTTTTGTTCGGGGGTTTTGTCCTCCCATTTAAAGGAGATGTTGAGCCATCGGCTAATGGCGCTTTCGCTGTGTTTGACACGGCCGTCGGACGTCGTGACGGTGATGTTGCGCCGTCTTGTCGCGAAATCGCCTTCGTGCTTCGAACGCTTTTCTTCGACGTTTATGGTGTCGAGCGTCAGCAACGGGTAGATAAGGGCAAAGCAAATGGCGGCGATGATTCCGGTTGCGATGGTGAGCGGAACGCGCTGGTGCATAAAGGAGTCTTCGGGTGCCGCGACGTAAACGTAATAGTCGCCAGTCTCCAAGCAGGAGGCGTAGAGTTTTTGGTTTTCGATGTAGACGAAGTCGCTAAAGCCATCTGCAAGCTGCTCGTCAGTCAGTCCGATCTCGGATGCTTTTTTCCCAAGAAGAAGGTCGTTGGGATGATATGCGACGGTACCGTCTTTTTTCTCGATTGCAAAGGCGAAGCCTCCGGCGCCCGCCTTGATGCCATCGAGCACTGCGTCAATCTTGGTGCTCTTGAGCATTTCTTCTAAGCGCATGGGGCGCACGGCAATCTGCACGATTCCGTCTGCAATGCCATCCTGATCGTAGAGTGCGACTCCGATGTACTGATATGTCTCGCCGGTGGTTCTGTTGATAGAGAGAGGCTGTATATATTCATCCTTGCCGCCCAAAAGCGAGCGGAACTCGTAGGAGGAGTCACCGTACTTGGTCGAAAGGCTGTAGGATCGCTGCGATGTGCTCGAGCTTGTCATATTGCCGTCGCCGTCGTAGAGATAAATTGACTCGATGTTGAGCGTGTTTGCCATGCTGTGCAGGTCGGCTCGCGTGGCGAGCTCTGGATTGTGCTCAACGATGTAGGCGATAATGTGGCAGGCAGTGGCATAGTGCTCGCTATATTGCCTCGTAAGTTCATCCTCGCGCAGCGCATTATTTTTGAGCGTTTGATCAATCTGCTCTAAGCGCTCCCGATTGACCGTCGCCTGGCTCGAAAGGGCAAAGAGCGTTTGCATATAGAAGGTTACTGCCAAAAGTAAGACGAGTCCTGCAATGGACAAGGCTGTTGCGCGCCTGCCCACGGAGGGGCTAAACCGAAGGCCGCGACCGATCTTGACGTATTCGTGATGGTCGTGGTCGTCATGTTCGTCATCCGCTAGGACAAACAGGTCATAGAGTGCCACGGCGGCGACGACTGCGATGAAGGCAAAGAGGATGACGCCCACGGTGATGTTGCGCGCGGAGGCGGTATCGCTTTCGGGGATGGCGAGAATGTAATAGGTGTCATCGACCAACTTGACGCGACAATACAGGCTTGTGTTTTTGACGGAAGTGATGAATGTCTTGCCGTCTTCAAGATTGCCCACGTCGATGCCGTTGTCGAGTGCATCGGTACCTATCATGTTCTGATCGGGATGGTAGGTGATCAGGTGTGTTTTTGCCGATACGGCGAGGACATATCCGTGACTGCCGAGCGAGATGTTCTTGAGCATGCTCTCGGCCGAGCCGGTGTCCTTGACAAGGGCGTGCAGCTCTTGGGGATTTTGCTCTACGATAACCATGGTGTCGTCATCGATTTTGGCGGCATAGTATCGCATGAGCCAGTCTTGATCGGGAAGATCGACCTCAACTGGATCGGAGGGCTTGCCGGTCTCGAAGCACTGACGTAGCTGGTTGAAGCGGGCACGGCTAAAATCGGCTTTGGTGTCAGCCGCTTTGGCGATGATGGAGCCGTCACGTCGGGTAACGAGAACGTTATCGACCTTGAGCAGGTCCTTGAACTCGGCCATTTTGGCATCGGTCGCTTCATAACCGGCATCGTTGGCTGCCATAAATGCGATGCTTGCGGCACGCGTGCGATACAGGTCATCAAATGTTTGGGTGTTGTCTTTCGTTTCCGACTGGGCCGTTTTAACGAGATCGGGGAGTTCGGCGGCAACGCGATCGAATTCTAAAGCGTATTCCTCTTGCGATAGACGCGTTTGCATCGAGGCGAGTAGGAGTCCCGTCGCTAACGTGCAGACGGCTACGGCAATGGCAAGCGCCACGGACTTCTGTTTTAGTCGCTTGGACATGGGTGGACTTCCTTAGTTCCATTTCTCGATGAGCGTATCGATTGTTTTGTCTTTGAGCATTGAGCGTACTTCGGCGGCAACCTTGGGTGAAAGCTCAGAGCCCTTCTGCGTTGCGACGGCGTAGCGCTGTGGGTTGATGCCAAAATCGGGCAGGACGGTGCGCTCGTCATCGAGATAGGTTTTGGCAATTGCGCCATCGGTCGCCATGGCGTCGACGTCGCCGGCTTCCAATGCGCGGGAAAGCTCAGCGTAGCTTGCATATTGGCTCAGATGCCATGTGTCGTAGTCAATGTTGCCGCTCTTGGCATCCTGCTGCTGGGGGATGCCGTCCGAAAGCCCCAGCTCCAAAAACTTCGCGGCAAGTTGAGGTGCAGCGTTTGTTCCGGATACCGTGCCAATTGTTCCGCCCTTAAGCTGGGAGAAGGATTGAATGAGCGATGTATTTTCGACAACAAGAATTACCGAGTCGGTGTAATAGGCGGCAGAGAAGTCAAACAGTTTTTTGCGTTCGTCGCTTATCGAGTAGCACGCGATCAGGCAATCGACTTTTCCCGACGAGAGCATTTCTTCGCGTGTCTCGGGCGTTACGGATATAAACGAACAGCCTCCATAGCCAAGACGGTTTGTCAACTCGTTGGCGAGGTCGATTTCGAATCCGTAGTATTTGCCGTTGTTGGGATTACGCTCGCTAAACCCGACGATATCCGAGCGGACGCCTACGTTCAGCCTGGCCTTGCCGGACATGTCGGAATTACTGTTCGAGCAGGCTGGCAGTACCACAGCTGCCAGTGTGGCTCCGGCTGCCGAGATTGCCAACCGGCAGGCCTTTCGGCGTGTGACTGAATGGTCCATTTGCATTCCTCACGACGAATGTTCAGTCCTTTAATGATACGGACGGGCAAGTATGGAACAGCCGCGAAGCGGCGGGTAAACGCAGGGTTGAGGTGGAGGGCAATCCTGACGGGATTTGGTGCTTTACCGCTAAATAGATGCCCGCATTCTGCAATGGGCGGTGGGCCATGTCGCATGTGGGACAATAGCGGACGGTTGGGTGCCGACATGAACGGCGCCCCGCGTATTCGTTTGTTTATTAAGGAGTGTCCATGGGCGTCGTCGATCCCTTTTCTGTTGCTCGGGCCGCGGGGCTTGAGCTGACCGGGAAGCCCGAGGGCCTCACGCTCACCGACGGCACGATGGAGCTGCGTGCCGATTTTGGCCGCATGCTTCCACGGCTCAAGCAGGGCCGTCTGCAGCAAGAGCTGTTGATAAAGGCTGCACGCATAAAAGGTGCCGAGCAACCGTGGGCAATCGATGCCACAGCAGGCTTTGGCGAGGATTCGCTGCTGTTGGCGGCCGCGGGCTTTACCGTCGATCTGTATGAGCAGGATTGCGTGATCGCGGCGCTCCTCAAGGATGCCTTGGATCGCGCGGCGGATGATCCGGCGCTTGCTGATGCCGTGACCCGCATGCGTTTGCATGCGGGCGAGGACAGCATTGCCGGCCTTCGCCATGCAGCTGAGCTGATCGGGCAGGGCGAGCTCGCCGCTCCCGACGTGGTATATCTGGATCCCATGTTTCCCGAGCGCACCAAGAGTGCGGCGGTGAAAAAGAAGTTCCAACTCTTGCACCATTTGGAACAGCCATGCGCCGATGAGGAGACGCTGGTCGAAGCTGCGCTCGCGGTGCGGCCGCGCAAGGTCGTTATCAAGCGGCCGGTGAAGGGGCCGCTGCTTGCCGGCGTTAAGCCGAGCTATCAGCTTGCGGGCAAGGCCGTTCGTTACGATGTTTTGGTGCCGCCGCGTCCGTAGCTTGCGTACGATGGCTGACACTCCGTCAATGCCGTGCCGATGCGGCGCCTATTTCCAAGGGTGCGACGTCAGGTGCCATCCACCGCAGTATTCGCATTTGTAGCAGGCCAAACCACGCCGCCCGCGGTTTTCGCAGTCGGCCATAACTGCCTCGGCCTCGGCGCGTGTGTCGTAACGGTTTTTGCGTTCGCACGACTTGTAACGCCAGGCTTCATCGCGCTCGGCGTCCAGGGCGTCGCGGCGCTCGTCCTCGCGCGCAAACAGGTCGCTCATATCGCCGCCGGTAGCAGCGCCCAAAAACTCGCTTTTAGCCTTTGACCAGGCGGCTCGCTTTTTGCTTCCCATCTGCTTCGCGCCTCTCTCCAAACGCTGGTATCATTGCTCAACCAAAGTGATACCAATAAACGTGAGGTCGCCGCGTGATGATCAGAAAAACCCTCGATACCGACATTCCCGCCGTCATGGCTATCTACGACGCTGCCCGCGCCTTTATGCGCGCGCATGGCAACGCCACGCAATGGCCCGAGGGCACGCCTTCTGCCGAGCAGCTGGCTGCCGATATCGCCGCCGGTGGCAGCTACGTGTGCGAAGTCGACGGTCGCGTGGTGGCGACGTTTGCCTTTTTACCGGGCCCGGACGAGTGCTATGACGTAATTGAGGACGGGCAATGGCGTAGCGACGCTCCATACGCCGTGCTGCACCGCGTGGCATCCGACGGCACCGTGCACGGTATCACGGCTGCGATGTTTGCCTTTGCCAAGGAGCGTGCCGATCACCTGCGCATCGACACGCATCAGGACAACCTGCCCATGCAGGGTGCCATCATAAAGGCCGGCTTTGAGCGCGCCGGCATCGTGTATGTGTCGGACGGCACACCGCGTGTTGCGTTTGACTGGCTGCGCGAGGCATAAGAGCGACGCCTCATATCAATAATTCGCGCGAATGAAAATGGCCTCGGGTGGGGCCATTTTCATTCGCTGCACTGTTTTGCAAGCCGGCTTTCGCAAGGCGCGAACCTACGAAAATCGCCGCGCGGCAACGCAGGGCGATGAGCTCGGTCGGGGGATAGGGCCCGCTTCGCCCGCCGGCCCGTAAATTGTATCATCCAGTGTGGAACGAGGATGCCCGTTGTCGCGTGCGATGGGCTTGCAATAAGAGGAGAGCCATGTCGAAGCAAGCGGTCGTTGGAATCTTGGCGCATGTCGATGCCGGCAAGACCACGCTGGCCGAGGCCATGCTGTTCAACGCGGGTCGCATTCGCAAGCGCGGTCGCGTGGACGATGGCGATTCGCACCTGGATACGAACGAGATTGAGCGCGAGCGCGGCATTACGATTTTCTCGTCGCAGGCCGTGCTCGACCATGGCGATACCCACGTCATGCTCGTGGATGCACCGGGGCATGTCGATTTTTCTGCCGAGGCGGAGCGCACATTGCGCGCGCTCGACTATGCGATTTTGGTTGTGGGCGCCAATGATGGCGTGCAGGGGCACACCGAAACCCTGTGGCGCCTGCTTGCACGCTATGACATTCCGACGTTCATCTTTATCAACAAGATCGATTTGGAGAATCCCGGCCGCGATGTTTTGCTGGCACAACTCGAACAGCGTCTTTCCGAGGGCTGCCTGGATGACAACGAACTGCTGGCGGGCGGCGCCGTTCAGGAGGACGCTGCTGCGTTGGACGAGGCGGCGCTCGAGGAGTTTCTTGAGGCGGGTGAGCTTTCCTCCGCGACGCTGTCGCGCATGGTTGCTGAGCGCAAGCTCTTTCCCTGCTTTGCCGGCTCGGCGCTCAAGGACCAAGGCGTGGACGAGCTGCTGGATGGCATATGCGCGCTGATGCGCGAACAGACGTGGCTCCCAGAGTTTGCCGCGCGCGTCTACCGCGTGAGCCGCGGGGATCGCGGCGAGCGCTTGGCTTGGGTTAAAGTGACCGGCGGCACGCTGCATGCCAAGCAGATGATTGACGGACGTTCCGGTGCCGAGGCATGGGAGCAGAAGGTCGATCAGGTACGCATCTATAACGGCGAGAAGTATGAACTTGCCCAAGAAGTTGCTGCTGGCGGTATTTGTGCCGTGACGGGTCTTGCGCACGTTCGCCCAGGGGACGCCTTGGGCGCGGAATCCGCGTGCGATGCGCCCGTCATTGCGCCAGTTCTCACCTATACGGTGCTTCCGGGCGAACACGATGTCCATGCGGTGTTCAAAGCGTTGACTGAGCTGGCGGACGAAGATCCCATGCTCGGCGTAAGCTGGAATACGCATCTCGAGCAGATTCACCTGCAGTTGATGGGCGCCGTGCAGCTCGAGGTCGTGCAGCGCGTGCTGGCCGATCGTTTTGGCCTTGCAGTCGAGTTTGAGCCCGGCGGCATCCTCTATAAGGAGACCATTTCGCAGCCGGTCGAGGGCGTGGGCCACTTTGAGCCACTGCGCCACTATGCCGAGGTGCATCTGCGCCTGGAGCCGTTGCCAGCGGGTTCGGGCGTGCAGTTTGGGACCGTGACCTCGACCGACGAGCTCGATCTTAACTGGCAGCGTCTGGCACTCACCAACGCCATGGAGCGCGATCACCTGGGCGTGCTGACTGGCTCGCCCATCACCGATGTGCGCATTACGCTCACAGGCGGCCGTGCGCATGCCAAACATACCGAGGGCGGCGATTTTCGCCAGGCCACGTATCGCGCGATTCGACAGGGACTCATGCAGGCGCGTGAGGCCGGCGCGGCGGTGCTGTTGGAGCCGTGGTACCACTTTGAGCTCGAGGTGCCGGGGGAGTGCGTGGGCAGGGCGCTCTCGGATGCCACGCGCATGGGTGCCGAGTACGAGCCGCCGACGATGGCGGGCGACCGGGCGAAGCTTGTGGGTTGCGTGCCGGCATCTGAGGTGCAGGATTACGCGCTGGAGGTGGCTGCCTACACGAGTGGTCGCGGACATCTGTACCTAGAGTTCGCCGGCTATGCGGCTTGCCATGATGCCGAGCACGTAATCGAGACGGTCGCCTATGAGCCCGAGGCCGATCTGCCCAACACGCCCGACTCGGTCTTTTGCTCTCACGGCGCCGGCTACACGGTCAAATGGTACGACGTACCCGCCGCAGCTCACGTAAAGGTCGATCCCGCCACCTTCCGCTCCTATCGCCCCGCCGACCCCACCTTCTTCTGCCATTAGGGGACGGGGTAGAAATGGTAGATTTTTGAACCCTCTGATCCTTGACTAATTGATTTTGGCGCCGACGCTGCAAGGGGGACAGTCCCTTTGTCACCTGCTGATGGTATAACTCGGTATAAGTTGGTATAACTGTTACCAGGGTTTACCGATCCGAGGAGGCCGACATGAATCCAAATCCCTTTAAGCCAACGGCAGGCAAGCGGCCTCCGATGCTCATCGGTCGAGAGTCGGTCATCGAAGATTTTGAGGAAGGACTCGACAACGGCGCCGGAGCGCCGGGTAGGCTCATGCTCATTACGGGAAACCGCGGCTGCGGCAAAACGGTTCTCCTGCGGGAGCTGCAACGTCTAGCCAATGAGCGCGGATGGGCGGTTGTCTCCGATTCCGCTTCGCTTGGCTTATGCGACCGCTTGGCCGACGCGCTTCGCTCGAATAAACCCGTTGTGACGTCAATGGAGTTCGGTCCGTCGTTTGGCCGGATGTCGGTCGAGGCGGCGCGGGCAAAGGGCGAGACGTTGCGAGGGCTGGTCAACGAGCGCCTCAAGAAGCTCGGTCCAGGCAAGGGCATACTGTTTGCGATTGACGAGGCGCAATCTGCGTCTATCGAGGAGCTGGCGGCTCTTGCCGTTCTCTATCAGCAGGTGCTCGGAGATCAGGACGCCACGGGCTTGCCCGATAGCGACCAGCGCGGTCTTGCGCTGGTGTTCGCCGGCTTACCCAGTATGGTTGACGATCTGCTCGAAGAGCCGAGCGTGACGTTTTTGCGGCGTGCCCAGCAGCGTACGCTGGGGGCGATATCTTTGCCCAAGGTGCGCGATTCATATATCCAGACGGTCAAAGACGCTGGTCTTTACGTTGACGCGGAGACGGCGGACCTTGCGGCACACAAGAGCATGGGGCATCCCTATATGGTTCAGCTGGTGGGATATTACATGTGGCGGTCTGCTGTCCGGCGTAGCTCGCAGGTCATCGAAAGGCGCGATGTCGAGGATGGCCATGCGGATGCCGTCTCCGAGTTCTACGAAGCGGTCGACGCGCCCCTGTATTACGGGTTGCGCAGTCCGCAGCGCCTCTTTATCGAGGCCATGGCTACTGACGAGGGCAAACCGACTCGCGTGGCGGATATCATTGAGCGCTGCGAGCGTACCCAGAGCTGGGCGAGTAAATATCGCGCAAGCCTGATTCGCGAGCGCGTCATCGAAGCTGCCGGATACGGCCTCGTCCGGTTTACCGTGCCCATGCTGGGCGCGTACATTCGCGATCGAGTTTTATGGCATGAGTAGGGTGATAAAGATGACGGAACAGAAGATGAGTCCGCAGGCTATCGAGGTGCGTGGCGCGCGCGTCCATAACCTCAAGGACATCGATATCGATATTCCGCTGGGAAAGCTCGTGGGTATTGCCGGCGTGTCGGGCTCGGGCAAGAGTTCGCTGGCGCTGGGAGTTCTTTATGCCGAGGGCTCGCGTCGCTACTTGGAAGCACTCAGCACCTATACTCGACGTCGCCTGACGCAAGCCGGCAAGGCCTCGGTTGATGACGTGCGTTTCGTTCCCGCCGCCCTCGCGCTGCACCAGCGCCCGAGCGTGCCGGGCGTGCGTTCCACCTTTGGCACCATGACCGAGCTCAACAATAGCCTGCGTCTACTCTTTAGCCGCTGCGCCCATCATGTGTGCCCGCATTGCGGGGCGCGTGCGGAGCCGAGCCTTAACGTGGCTGCGGGCCTGTCGCTCACGTGCCCTGCATGCGGTCGCGAGTTTTACGCGCCGAGCGCCGAGGACCTTGCCTTTAACAGTGGCGGTGCGTGCCCTACCTGCGGCGGCACTGGTGTCATGCGCGAGGTGGACGAGGCGAGTCTGGTGCCCGACGAGTCAAAGACCATCAACGAAGGCGCGGTGCTTCCCTGGGGTACGCTCATGTGGGATCTGATGAAGCAGGTGGCAGGCGAGATGGGCGTACGCACCGACGTGCCGTTTAGCCAACTCACGCCTCAAGAGCGCGATATCGTGTTCCACGGCCCGGCGGTTAAGAAGCACATTCTCTACGTTCCCAAAAACGGCGAGGGCGCCACGCCGCTCGATTTCACCTATTACAACGCCGTCTATACCGTTGAGAATGCGCTCGCCAAGGTTAAGGACGACAAGGGCCTCAAACGCGTTGCGCGCTTTTTGCGCGAGGGAGCATGCCGTGGCTGTGGCGGCACGCGTCTCTCCGAGGCTGCGCGCCAGCCCCAAGTGCGCGGTATCAATCTGGCGCAGGCCGCGGCCATGACGCTGGGCGAGGCGATTGAGTGGGTGCGCGGAGTGCCCGCATCCTTGCCGCCCGAGATGCAGCCCATGGCGACGGATATCTGCGATTCGTTTTTGAGCGCGGCCCGTCGTCTGGTCGACCTGGGTCTCGATTACCTTTCACTCGATCGCGCCGGTGCCACGCTCTCCACGGGTGAGCGCCAGCGTGTGCAGCTCGCCCGGGCCGTGCGCAACCGCACCATCGGCGTGCTGTATGTGCTCGACGAGCCATCCATCGGTCTTC
>URMR01000054.1 GCA_900548935.1 uncultured Collinsella sp. | reverse complement strand
GACGAGAGCGGCTACACACAGCTGCTGCGCGACCTGCGTCAGCTGCCGGGCGTCAAAAAGGTCTTCGTGCGCAGCGGCATCCGTTTTGACTACACCATGGCCGATGCCTCGGACGAGTTTTTGCGCGAGCTGCTGGAGCACCATGTCTCGGGCCAGCTGCGCGTAGCGCCCGAGCACGTGAGCGACGCGGTACTGTCCGTGATGGGCAAGCCGAGCCGAGCCGTCTACGACGCGTTCTGCCGTAAATTTGAACGCTTGAACCGCGAATACGGACTCAAGCAGTACGTAGTGCCGTACCTAATCTCGAGCCATCCCGGTTCAACGATGAAGGAAGCCGTAGATCTTGCCGAGGCCGTGCGCGACATGGGCTACATGCCCGAACAGGTGCAAGACTTCTACCCCACCCCGTCCACCATGTCGACCTGTATGTACTACACCGGCGTGGACCCACGTACCATGCAGCCGATCTACGTGGCACGCGACCCACACGAAAAGGCCATGCAGCGTGCGCTCATCCAATATCGCAAGCCCGAGAACTACAAGCTGGTACGCGAGGCACTGGAAAAGGCCGGCCGCCGCGATCTGATTGGCTACACCAAGCATTGTCTGATTCGTCCCGTGCCGCCACGCCCGGGCGAGACGTCTGCTGGCGGTGGGCATGGGACCGGCAAGAAGGGCGGCAAGGCCCACGGTGGTGCTGGCGGCGCCGGCAAGGGACCCAAAGGCAGCAAGGGGCACGGCGGCATGTCGCGCGCACAGAACACTGCCGGCCGTAACCGCGCGGCCCAAGGGCGGCAGGGCGCCAACGGCGGCGGGCGTCGCAACTAGGGCAGCGGTGCGCTCGCTGCGTCCATCCCACACGCGTGGCGCAGCGAGCGCATTGCCTCAACGAGGATGACGCCGGCGATAGCAACCGTAATTGCCACATCGAGCGGCGTGCTCACAAACCAGAGCAACGTCATGAGATACGACCCGGCATTAAAGGCAAAGTGCAGCAGGATCGTGTAGCGGAGCTTTCCGGTCGTCACGAGCACCCAACCAAAGATGAGGCCGGCGGCACCCGCGTAGCAACCCTGCACCCAATTCATGTGCATAAAGCCGAAGACCGCCGCCTGCAGCACAATCGCCGCGGCGATACCCCACGTGCTTGGGGCCGCCCAGGGCACCATGGCGCCGTCCTGCGCGCTCGCACGACGCCGGCGCTTCCAAAGTGGGCGGCACTGCGGATTGAACGCTCGGAGCGAAAACTCAAAAATAATGCCGCGCACCAGCAGCTCTTCACAAAATGGGGCGCCGAGCACCGTAGTCAGGACGGCGAGATAGCTGGTGTCGCCCATGCCTGTTTCCTCGACAAGCTCGCTGTAGTCGGCCGCGGCCTCGGGCAACAGCGACAGCGCGGCGTCGCATAGGTAGCTAATGACCACCTGCAGGGCAAGGCCGATCACGATAACGCAGGCGATGCGTTTCCACGCCCCACGCGCTCCCCCGCCAAGCGGGCGCTCGCCCTGCCAGCGCGCCATAAACGAGCGCGGCCACAAATAACGCCACCACAGCAGCGCCATCAAAAACGACGCCGTCTGAGCGGCAGCCTGGAACCATTGGATATCGCGATTGTCGATCGGATAGCCCGTCAGCACCGATACGGCATCGAGAACTGAAAACAGAACCACGCTCAGGGCTATATCGGCAGCGACAACGCCAAAACAAGCAAGCGCCCAAATCATCGCATTGAGCATGCCAACCTCCTCAAAACCGTTCCCTAGTTCTACCACAACTCGGCAGAGAGCTGATCCCATGGGGACGGAGGAAAACGGATCACTTATTGATGAGAATCGGGCGCAGTGCCAAAGGCCCCGCTGGGCGAAATGTCGAACGGAAAGGTGCCGCAGCGATTGAACGCGGCGATAAACATGCGGATAGCGTTGGACGGCGTGGTGCCTACGAGCTGGGTTGCCGCCGCGAAGGCCGCCTTTTCCTCGGGCAAGACCTTCGCGACAACCGGGGTCATGTGTTCTGCCATGGCGCTTCCTTTTTGAAACGACGGTGGTGCGGATAGATGCGGACCACGCGGCTGGGCGACGGGCTGTGAAGGCAACCCGATTGGCCCGCATCTGGAGTTTGTTTCTACGGCGTTGGTATTACTTGGTAATCCTAGGTATTACCCCGCAGATAGAATACCATACCCGACCCCATGGGAACGGAGAAAAAACGGATCATTTTGTTGCTGAGTAAGTATTTAGAGCGTGATGATGTCCGAGATATTGAGGGCCTGAGCGTCGACGGCATCGTGCGTGACAAGCAGCAGCATGCGGCCGTCGAGCGCCGGCGCCCAGGGCGCACGATCGCCCACGGCGAGCGCAAGCTCCGCAGCAGCCCTGCCGCTCGCAGAGCCGCCTGCACGCCCATAACTGCCCTCGCCTTCTGATTCGCGCACGGCGCGGAAGGGACGCGGCGAACGTCGGCGTATGGCGCGCCCAATCTGGGCATCCGACGCATGGCGCCCTATTGTCTTGCATATTTTCGCTTGTGCCATGCATAAATAGACGGGGGCGCCCCTTCCCGTCCCAACGTACCCCCGCTTGGACCGTGCAAAAACCGGAGTATTCAGCATCGCGGCCGCGAACCGGGAGCATCGCGCGGCCGGCGTCGCTTTGGGGCACGGCACGGCGAGAAACGCGCGCTATCGCCACGCCGTACGCCGTCTGCCAACCCAAATCGCCCGTCAAGGGATCTCGCGAGATCAAATAGGCGCTTCCGGCGCGTATGCAGCCACCCCGGCTTGCTGAAAACTCCCGAAAATGCACGGCGCGCCCCAGGGGGACCCGTGCGTGCCGTGAAAAAACACGCCCGCATCCAGAAGAATGCGAGCGTGGAAGCCGGGTGGCGGCAAGGGCGCCAGGCAGCGGGCGGAATCCCCGGCGTGTCCGCCCGGGCACCGCAGCCGCCGCACGTCAGCAGAAAACCTCATGCCCTGCGTTGATGTCAGAGAGCCCATCCCCCATATCAATCCTTTGCGCAAAACGGAAATGCCCCGTCCGCGCAAGCACGCGAACGGGGCATTGGTCAAGTTTTACGGTCAGCGGCTCTTTTGTGCCAGCGTCTTCCGCCTTTAGCTAAGCTCGGGCCAGTAACCCTTGTTGGCCTCGATCATGTCGTCGAGAACTTCCTTGGCAACCTTCATCGAAGGCACGGTCTTGTTGAGCGTAAAGGCCTTGAGTGCCTTCTCGTACGAACCCTCGATCGTAGCCTCGACCACAAGCTTCTCGGAGTTCAGCTGCTGCATCATAAGACCCTGCTGGAACAGCGGAATGTTGTCGCGGCTGATGACCTCGGGGCCGTTCTTGCCAATATAGGCAGGCAGCTCGACCATGGCGTCGTAGGGCATGTTGGGGATGGCGCCCTTGTTCTCGCAAATGACCAGGAAGCGCTGCTTGGTGTCGTTCTTCAGAGCGATAGCCAGGTCGGCAATCCAGTCGCCGTGGCTGCCCGCATAGAACGTGCTCTCGTCGATCTCGCCCGTCTTCTCGTAGTGGTCGATGCCGTCGAAGAGGTTCTTCTCGCGCGTCTCCTCAACCTCGTTAGCACGGGTGCGCTCGGGGTTGGAATGCTCGACGAACTCCTTCTGCTGCAGGTAGTAGTTCAGATACGTGTTGGGCAGGTACTCCGGGAAGCACTCCATGATCTCGTACTCGCCCTTCCAGACGTAGTACCAGCTGCCCTTGGTGTGACGGTTCTGCTCGGGATGCTCGTCGGCGGTCTCCTCGGGCTTCTTTGCCATGAGCGAGCCCATGCCCTTGAGATAAGAATCGGGCAGCAGAATCTCGTGCTCCTTGATGTACTCGCGCAGCTGCGGGAGCACCTCCTCGCCCTTGTGGCGGATCGAGGTGAACCAACCAAAGTGGTTGAGGCCAAAGTAATCGTACTCGACATCCTTCTTGTCGATATCGAGCGCGGCGCAAACCACGTCGATGATCGCGATCGGCATGTCGCAGATGTTGATGATGCGAGCATTGGGACGCAGCACGCGGCAGCCCTCGGAGACGATGGCGGCAGGGTTGGAGTAGTTGAGAATCCAGTAGTCCTTCTTGGCGTACTTCTCGACGTCATCGATCAGCTCGACCATGGGGAAGATGGTGCGCATGCCGTAGGCAAGGCCGCCGCAACCGCAAGTCTCCTGACCCACGCAGCCGTGACGCAGCGGAATCTTCTCGTCCTGCTCGCGCATGGCGTAGCCGCCCACGCGCATCTGGGCAAACACGAAGCTCGCATCGGTAAAAGCCGTCTTTTTGTCGGTGGTCACCGTAAGCTTGATGTCCAGGCCAAGGTCCTCGTGCAAAATCCAGTCAACGAGCACGCCAATCTTACGCTGGCGCTCCTCGTTGATGTCATACAGACGAATCTCGTCAACGTCGAGCTCGTCCTTGCGCAGGGCAATGGACTTGACGATGCCGGGGGTAAAGGTGGATCCGCCACCACACAGAGTAATGATCATTGTTTACTGCTCCTTCTCAATTGCGTTCTCGACTTTGTCGCGCATCTCGGCGACCTTCATGCCAAAGATGATCTGGATATTGTTGCCGTTGCGGTTGATGCCGCTGTTGGGCACGTGGTTGATGAGGTTCTCATCGATGAGGTCCGGGTTCTTAACGTTCACGCGAAGACGCGTAAAGCAGTTCTCGAGCTCCTCGATGTTGTCCTTGCCGCCAAGACCTGCGACCAGGTCGGCAATACCTGCATCGACGCCCTCTGCGGGAGCTGCGGCAACAGCGCCCTGCTTCACCGCGACAGAAGCGGCGGCCTCGCCCTCGGCAACGGACTCAGCAAGCTCGGACTCCTCCTCGCGACCAGGCGTGTGGAGGTTGAGCTTCTTGATGAGGAAGGTAAAGAGGAAGAAGTACAGAGCGGCGTTGACAACTCCAAGCACCAGCATAACCGGCCAGTTGGTCTTATCGACACCCAGGACCAGGTTGGAGACCACGATGTTGATGATGCCGCCTGCAGTCGAAGCGGGCACGGAGAGGACCTTGAGCAGGACCAGGAAGATGCCGGAAAGAACCGAGTGAACGACAAAGAGCACGGGAGCGGCAAAGACAAAGAGGAAGTCCATGGGCTCGGTCACGCAGGAGAGCACGGCGGTGATGATCAGCGGGATGATAACGGCCTTGGTCTTGTCCTTGTTCCCCTTGTAAGCGGTGAAGATAAAGGCGAGACCGATACCGATGTAGGGCCACAGGTTGTTGAAGGTATAGCTGTTGAAGTAGGTGCTATCGGAGAAGGGCTGGCCCGTCATTGCCATCTCGGCGACACGGATGGGGTAGGCACCGGCGATAACCTGATCGCCCAGCGTCAGGGTGCCGCCCACATCGGAGAACTGGAACGGGGTGTAGATGAGGTGGTGCAGACCGGTGGGAACGAGCAGCTTGTTGAGCATGCCGTAGATAAAGAGGCCGATGTTGCCGGATTCCTTAATAATGCCGGCGACGGAGGAAATGGCGCCTTGGACAGGAGGCCAAACGATGCAGAAGCCTGCGCCCATGATCCAGGAAATGATGATCATGATCAGGAACGGGAAGCGAACGCCCGAGAACATCGAAAGGGCAATGGGGAACTGCTTGTTCGAGTACTTGTTGAACACGGCACCGGTGATGCAACCAAGGATGATACCGCCAAACACGCCGGTATCGAGCACCTGAATGCCCATAACGGTGGCCTGGCCGGTTCCGGTAAGACCGAGCATGCCGTTCGCATCGGCAAGAGAGCCGGTGGCGTTGAGCACGATGTTGTTAGCCTGCAGGAACAGGAAGAACGACATCAGGGCGATCAGCGAAGCATGGCCCTTGTTCTTCTTTGCCATGGCGCCGGCGATGCCCACGCAGAACAGAATCGAGAGGTTGTTGATGATAAACATCAGCGACTGATAGACAACGGCGCCCACAAGCTGGAACGGACCGAAGCCCAGCACAGGGATCATGGCGCAGATGGTCTTGTTGATGCCCACGATGAGCAGGATGCCGGCAACCGAGAGATACATCATCGGCTGGACGATCGACTTCGCGAACACCTCCAACGGCGCTTTGAAATTGAACTTCTTTTTTGCGGTCATAGCGGTACTCCCCTTCCTTTTCCGCAAATTAAGACAGATGTGCCCTGGACAAGACCGTGAGCCTTGCCTTATATCAATCGATGTGTGGGCACGTTATGCCTAGAGACCAGGTTCTCCAAGCAGGTTAACAATGTGATATGCGAGATAACTCTTCTCGGCATCGGTAACGACAACGTTATAGGTAGACGACAAGTGGGCGGCTATGGCATCCGCACACGAGAATGCACACGGATACGCCGTTTCATCGATTCGGAACAGCGCGTCTCCGTTGATTTGCCCGGCCGTAGGATCGAGCGCTCGCTGTGCGAAAAACTGCAGGTGACGAACGAAACGTTCGTAAGGCAGCGAGGTGTCATCGAGGGTCGTAGCATAGCGCTCGGAAACAATCGCGAGCACGTCACGAACAAGCTGGACCGAAACGATCAGACGATCGGAGCGTTGCGGCATGGTGGCGTTGACGATATGCAGCGTAATGAAACCCTGCTCTTCTTCGCTCATCTGGATGCCCATATACTCCTTGATAATCTGCAGCGCACGGCCCGCAAGTGCATACTCCTTGCGATAGAACTGCTGGATCTCGAGCAGCAACGGATTCTCACAGGAGACGCCCTTGCGCTCGCGCTCCAAAGCAAGGCTGATATGGTCTGCGAGAGCAATGAGAATCTTGTCGTTGATATCAACATTGAGCTCTCGACGGAGCATCTGAACAATGTCCTCGGAAATCACGAGGTTGACGGTGGGGATGGACTCCAAAAGATGTGCCAAGCGGTCAATCGTACGCGAGTCCTGAGAAGTTCCCTCCTGCAACGCGTAGGTCTTTTCGATCGACGCCTCGTCGATGGCATCGCCGGCATGACGGCCAAAGCAGAGGCCTTGGCCGATGACGATGAGCTCGGAGCCATCGTCCGAAGTGACCATTGCGACGTTGTTGTTAAAAACTCGCTTGATAACCACGGTACCCACCACAAGAATTTACTCGGAAAGCCAGATGACAGGCTCTTTAACAGCAACAGGGCCGGAAGCATGTTCGCGAAGAGTCGAGTTCTCCGAACGCTCGCACACGATAACAAAAACCGTGGGATCGAAGCCGGCGGCGCGGACCGCGTCGAAATCGACCTCGACGAGGGGCTGACCCGCGTCGACATGGTCACCCTGTGCAACAAGCGCATGGAAGCCCTTGCACTCAAGCTTAACAGTGTCGATTCCGATATGCAGCATCACCTGAGCAGAGCTGTCGTCGGACATGATGCCCAACGCGTGCTCAGTCGGAAACAGCGCGGCGACGGTGCCGGAAACAGGAGCGCACACCGTTCCCTCTTGGGGAACCACGGCAACGCCATCACCCACTGCACGGCTGCTAAAAGCGGGGTCATTGGTTTTTTCTAGATTAACAAGCTCGCCGGAAACAGGGGCGAGGATTTCGAACTCGGAAGTCGCAGTCGCCTGCTTGTCCGAGCCGCCCATAAGGCGAGAAAAGAAACCCATGGTGGCATGTCCCTTCATAAATATAGCCCAACCAAAATCAAGCGAATGCGCCCATAGAGACACACCCCTCCAAAGACTTTGGTTAGGCCCACGTCCGAGGGACTCGGTAACCTTCCGCATTTCTTTTTACGGGGGTTATTGTAGGTAACAACAAAGCCAGAATAATCATTATGACCGGTGAACGGTATTTTTTCATCGATAAACGGTATTTAGGCGACACTTAGGGACACTCCTTGTTTGGTGCATTGGTGACAGGTTACTTTGCACCAATCATGAGTTGCGGTGAAATAGGGACTGAAAAGCCGCTCAAAAGGCCAAAACAGTCCGTATTCCACCGCAACTTCAAGAGGTTGGTGCAGATTGACCTGACACCTTTGCACCAAAAAGGGCCCCGAGCATAGTCTGCTCGGGACCCAAACTCATCTCGCCTTATCGCACGACGCGTATGTTACTTGCGCTTGCCGCCGCCGTCACCGGGGCGACGGGAGCTGCTACCGCGCTTGCCGCCACGGCTGTTGCCATAGCTGCCACGGTTATCGCGACCGCCGGCACGACCGCCGCGGGAGCCGGCCTGGTTGCCGCCACGCCCGCCGCGGTAGCCGCCACGGCGCTCCTCGCGGGTATCGTCGTAGTTGCGCCAGTCATCGCGACGATCGCGGCTGGCACGCGGGTCGCGACGATCGCGCGACTCATTCGAACGACCGGCGCCGCTGCGCCCGCCATTGCCGCGAGCGCCCTCGCGACGCTCGCCGCCACGGCCGCTGCGCTCTTCAAGGCGCTTGCCGCCACGGGACTCACCGCTGCGGGTGCCACGCTCACCGCGACCCTCGCCGCCGCGACGCTCGTCACGGCCGCCGCGCTCGCCATCGCGACCGGAACGACGACGATCGCCCGAACCACGCTTGCCGCCACGCGAGCCACGGCCCTCGTCCTCGCGCTCAACACGGCGACGACCGCCGCGGTCCTCGTCCTCGCGGCGACGGCGATGCGCCTCGCCCTGGAACTGCTTGGCACGGCGCTCGGCACGGTTGCCGCGCGGGGCCTGCTCAACGACACCAGCACCGCCGCGCTCCTCGGCAGCCACCTCGCGGGCCACGCTCTCCACAGCCTCGTCCACGCGAGCCTGAACGCCTTCGCGCACGCGGGTCTTGCCGCCGCGCTTGGGACGGCTCGGACGCTCGCCGTCGCCGCGACGCTCGTCTCGACCGCGGTTGGAACGACCGGCCACATCACCGTAATCGTCGCCGTTGCGTTTGCCGTCGCGACGTGCCTGCTCAAGCTTCTTCTTGCTCTTGGACTTGCCGCGCTTAGTCTTCTTCTTCACCTTAAAGGCCGCAGGGTCGCGCTCGGGATCAACCGCGGGCGGATTGGGACCCACGTGCAGGTCGCCGGCCTCGTAGATGTCGGCGGTCTTGTCCATGAGCTTCTCGATCTCGTAGAACTCATCGACGTCCTGCTCGGTCACAAACGTGATGGCCCAGCCCAGCTCACCGGCACGGCCCGTACGGCCAATACGGTGGATGTAGTCGGTCGGCTCGGCCGGCACGTCAAAGTTCACGACGTAGCGCACGTCGCTAATGTCGATGCCGCGGGCGAGAACATCGGTTGCCACCAGCACGTCGACGGTGCCATCGCGGAAGGCCGAAAGCGCGCGCTCGCGCTGAGCTTGGCTGCGGTTGCCGTGAATCGCGGCGGCCTTGATGCCCTTGCGCTCCAGACGACGGCAGCAGCTGTCGGCGCGGTGCTTGGTGCGCATAAAGACGATGGTGCGCTCCGGGCCCTCCTTCTTGAGGAACTCGGGCAGCAGGTTGTTTTTGGCCTCGATGGACACCGGGAACACAAACTGATCGACGGTGTCGGCAGTCGATGTGGCAGGTGCGATCTCCACGCGAGCCGGGTCGCTCACCAGGTCGGTGATCTCGCCCACGGCCTCCTCGTCGAGGGTCGCCGAGAACAGCAGCGTCTGGCGCTCAGCCGGAGTCTCGCGCACAATGCGGCGGACGGCGGGCAAAAAGCCCATGTCGAGCATGCGGTCGGCCTCGTCGAGCACCAGGACCTTAACCTCATCCAGGTGGCAGGCGCCCTGCTCGATCAGATCGACCAGACGGCCCGGCGTGGCGACCAGGATGTCGCAATCCGTACCCGTGGCAGCCGCCAGCCCCCGGCCGCCGGGGCCGCAGACGCCGAAGGCATGCGCCTCGTCCACGTAGAGTTTCAGGTCGTATTTTGTTTTTAGGGCTTGCAGGGTTGCGAGCGACGCGCAGTCTCCGTCCATGCTGAAGATCGATTCGGTGACGATCCAGACGTTGCGGTAATGTTCACGGTGACGGACCAGCAGCCTTTCCAGATGATCCATGTCGTTGTGGTTGAAACGCTGCCACTCCGCTTTGCAGAGTTGCAGTCCGTCGATCAGGCTCGCATGCACTAGCTTGTCTGCCAGGATCAGGTCGCCTTTTTCGGTTATCGCCGGCAGTATGCCCGAGTTGGCCATGTACCCGCAGCCGAGTACCAGCGCGGCTTTGCCGCCGTACAGATCGGAAAGGGTCTGTTCGAGGCGGGTATATTCCGGACTGTTCCCGGTAATCAGCCGGGAAGAGGGATTGCTTAGCAAAAACGCGTCGCTTTCGCCTATTTCGTGCATGAACTCCCGGTGCATGTCGCGGCACGCGATGCCCAGATAGTCGTTCGATGAAAGGTTGAGGTAACGCTTGCCTTTATGTTCGATATAAATCCCTTCGGGAGCTATTTCCGGCAGGGTTCGCAGGTTTTCTTCGGCCGTCAGTGAAGCAAGGGTTTCGCGTATCATACGAACACCTCCTCTTCTTTTATGCCAAACGTTTCCGTGCCGAGCAGTCCGGTGACCGCTTTGCGCCCTTCCGCTCCCAGATCGACCGAATAGTCGTTCACGAAGAGTTCGA
>URMR01000053.1 GCA_900548935.1 uncultured Collinsella sp. | reverse complement strand
AAGACACGCGTATCATTGCAATCATCAATCAAAAAGGCGGCGTCGGTAAGTCAACGACGGCTGTAAACCTTGCAGCAGCACTGGGTGAGCAGGGTCGTAAGACGCTGATTGTCGATTTTGATCCGCAGGGAAACAGCACCAGTGGATTCGGAATTGAAAAAGAAGACCTTGATCACTGCATCTATGATGCATTGCTGAATGATGTGCCGACAGAATCGCTTGTCATTGATACAAATTGCAAAAAGGTATTCGTAATTCCGGCTACAATTCAGCTTGCAGGCGCCGAAATTGAGCTCGTAAGCGCAATTGCTCGTGAAACCCGCCTCAAAGATTTGCTTGAGCCGATTCAGGACGAGTTCGATTTTATATTCATTGACTGTCCTCCTTCGCTCGGCCTGCTTACTATTAACGCTTTGACCGCAGCGGACAGCGTTTTGATTCCGATCCAGTGCGAGTATTACGCACTCGAGGGCGTTACGAAGCTGCTTGAGTCAATGAAGATGGTCAAATCTCGTCTGAACAAGGGCTTAGACACCTACGGTGTGCTTATGACCATGTATGACTCGCGTACTTCTCTATCGAATCAGGTTGTTGAGGAGGTTCAATCGTACTTTGGTGATAAGGCGTTTAAGACGTTGATCCCCCGTACGGTTAAAATCTCTGAAGCTCCGTCTTTTGGAGAACCGGTAATTACCTATGCACCTCAAAATAAGGGTGCAAAAGCATATATGAACCTTGCAAAAGAGGTGATCAAGCGTGCCTAGTGTAAAGAAACGTGGCGGATTGGGACGTGGACTCAATGCTTTGGTCTCAGAGGCCGAGTATGAGACCGGTGGTTCGGCTGCATCGGCTTCGAATGCCGCATCTGAAACAAAACTACCTATTGAGGATATCGTTCCCAACCCTAATCAGCCGCGAATTCACTTTAACGAAACTGAACTTCGTGAGTTGAGCGAATCAATCCAAGAACATGGCGTCTTGCAGCCGCTTTTGGTACGCAAGCATGGAAACGGCTATGAGATCATCGCTGGTGAGCGTCGTTACCAAGCGTCAAAGCTTGCTGGTCTTGAGGAGCTGCCTGTCATCATTAAAGATGTTAATGATGAAGAGATGCTGGCTCTTGCTCTGATCGAAAACCTTCAGCGTTCTGATCTGAATCCCGTCGAAGAGGCTAAGGGCTATCGCCAGCTTATCGATGCCAGCGGTATGACCCAGGAGGCATTGTCGAAGGCGGTCAGCAAGTCACGCTCTGCAATTACAAACTCGCTGCGCCTTCTCGATCTCCCTGAAGTTGTTCAGCAGATGATTTTTGAGGGCAAACTTACTGCTGGTCATGCACGTGCGATTCTTGCAGTTCCCTATGAGGACGCTCGAATTCGACTTGCAGAGAAGGTTGTTGCAGAGGGCCTTTCCGTAAGAGCGACAGAAAATCTTGCTCCGTTGTTTTCTGACGGAGAGACACCTAAGACGCCGAGGCCTGCAACGCCTCAGTCTTTTAAAAAAGCTGCCCGCGTGCTTCGTCAGGTTTTTAATACCAACGTGCGTGTTAAGAGCTCGCGTGGAAAGAATAAGATTGAGATTGAGTTTAAAGACGAGGAAGAGCTCTCTCGTATTCTTGGCGAAATGATTCAGTTTGATCAAGGAGGCCAAGATGAGGAATAGGATTTTAACTGCGATTGCATTGGCGACGACTGTCGCGGCTGGTGCCTTTGCTGGCTATAAGATCGCGACAGACGATGAACTTCGAGGTCGTTTGCTTCGTAGTGCGCAAGATATTGTCGATACATCCAAGAAGAAAATGGATGTTATGACAGAAGATGTTGCCATGCGTACGGCTCAGGTAACGAAGAATCCCAAGATTAATCAAGGTTGGGTTAGCAACCAATGGGAAAATGTAGGCTATTAGGTACCTAACAATTACTTAGCATATTTTGAGGGGTCCTTGTCTGATTCACGAGACAAGGACCCCTTATTTTGGCCGTAAAAAATGGGACAGGTAGCAGCTGATTCAAAATTAAGGTTAATAAATAAAACGACCCCGGTTGCATATTTGAACTGCACCCCAAAACTTGGACGGCTTAAATAAAAACTACGCCGCAAGGGACTGTCTCCGGAACTCCTCCGGGGTCAGTCCCTTCAGTTTAACCTGGCGCCTCCTCGTGTTCCAATGGACCACGAAGTCGTCGAGGTCCGCCTTGAAGGACTCGAAGTCCGCCCACGTCCTTCCGCGGAAGAACTCGTCCTTGATGTGGCCGAATACCTGCTCCGTCGCGCCGTTGTCGATGCAGTTGCCCTTCCGGGACATGCTCTGCACCACGCCGGCCTCCTCCAACCGCCTGCACCAACCGGCCTGCTGGTACTGCCAGCCCATGTCCGAGTGCAGGATCGGCCTGGAGCCCTTGGGCTTCTTGGACACGAGCTGGTCGAGCAGCTCGTGCTGCTGAGCCATGTTGGGGTGCAGCGACGTGGACCAGGCGACGATCTCCTTGCTGCCGAAGTCGTAGACCGGCGCGAAGTAGGCCTTGCCCCAGGGCTGCTTGAACTCGGTGACGTCGGTGCCCATCTTTTCCCACGGCCCGTCGGCGGCGAAGTCGCGCCCGATGACGTTCTCGAAGGTCTTTCCGACCTTGCCCCTGTACGAGTTGTACCTGTGGTAGTCGGTCTCGCGGCGGATCCCGCAGCTGATGCCCATCTCGCGCATCATCTTCAGCACGGTCTTGTAGGCTATGCGCACGCCCTGCTCGGCGCGCAGGCACATGGCGATCTGCCTGTGGCCGCACCCGTTGGCGGTGCGCGAGAATATCTCGGCGGCGGCCTCCCAGAGCTCGGGCCTGGTGGGAGCCATCGGGTGCGACAGCGCGTAGTAGTAGCTCGACCTCGCCAGGCCGGCACACTCCAGCAGGCACCCCAGCCCGTACCCCTCTTCGCGCAGGGCGCTCACGGCCTCGACCTTCGCCCTGGTCAGAGTCCGTCCCTCTCGACCAGGGCACGCAATTTTTTTAGGTAGGCCACCTCGGTCTCGAGCCTTCGGCAGCGCTCCTCGAGCTCCTGCTCGCGCGTGCGCGGCCTCGCCTTGGAACCGCTCGGCCGGCCCTTGGGCTTGGGCCTGAGCGCCTCGGCGCCGCCCTCACGGTAGAGCGCGCACCATCTCTTGAGCGGTGCCAAGGACATGACCCCGAACGCCTCCATGGCGTCCCGCTTGCCCATGCCGCCGTCGACCACGGCCGAGGCGGCGGCGACCTTCTGCTCGTATGTGTACCTGGCCTGCTTGCCGTCCATGGATAGCAGCACCTCGCTTCCGAACGACCGGTATACGTAGAGCCATTGTCTCACGGTGTCGCGCGGGACCGACAGCGCCTTCGCCGCCGACTCGGAGCCGTGGCCTCGCTCGAAGAGCCCGATCGCCGCCCTCCTGGCCTCGATGTCGTGCTTCACCCTCAAGTCGACACGCATAAAAAGCCTCCCATTTCTCATGTCCAAGAAACGGGAGGCAGTTCATCCGGGCTGCAAAGGGGTATATCGCAGTAACCGAATAGTGCCGATTACTTCCAGAATCGGTTGATGATCTGCTCGCGACCGGCGCCGACGCCAATGAACGTCACGCGGGTGTGTGCCAGATCCTCGATAAATGCCACGTAGTCCTGAGCCTCCTGCGGCAGCTCCTCAAAGCTGCGGCAACCGGTGATGTCGCACTTCCAGCCCGGGAGCTCCTCGTAGATGGGCTTGGCATGCTCAAAGCGCACCTGATGCTCGGGCACGCTGGTGTAGCGCTCGCCATCGACGTCGTAGGCCACGCACACCTTAATGGTGTCGAAGGCCGAAAGCACGTCGAGCTTGGTCATGGCGATATCGGTGAGGCCGTTGACGCGCGAGGCATAGTTGGCAATGGGGCCGTCAAACCAGCCGCAACGACGACGGCGACCGGTGGTCACGCCGTACTCGTAGCCCTCCTCGGTCAGCGTGTGGCCGGCCTCAGACTCATAGGAGAGCTCGGTGGGCATGGGGCCCGAACCGACGCGGGTGATATAGGCCTTCATGACGCCCAACACGCGGTCGACGTTCTTCATGCCGACGCCGGAACCGGTAATGGCGCCGCCGGCGGTGCAGTTAGAAGACGTCACGTACGGATAGGTGCCGTGATCGATATCGAGCAGCGTCGCCTGAGCGCCCTCAAACAGCAAGTCCTTGCCCTCATCGATCATGTTGTTGAGCAGCAGGCTCGTCTCGGTGATGTAGGGGCGCAGGCGCTCGGCCATGGGCAGGTACTCGTCGCAAATCTGGTCCACGGTGTAGGTGGGCAGGTTGTAGATGAGCTCCAGCTCTGGGTTCACGCGGGCAAGAGCGGTCTCCAGCTTGTCGCGGAACAGTGCCTCATCCAGCATGTCCTGCATGCGCAGGCCGATACGGGCCATCTTGTCCTGGTAGCACGGACCGATGCCGCGCTTGGTGGTACCGATGTTCTTCTTGCCGAGCTTCTGCTCAAAGGCGCCATCCAGATCAATGTGGTACGGCATGATGACATGCGCGTTGCCGCTGATCTTGAGATTCTTGGTGGTGATGCCATCGGCCTCGAACATGTCGATCTCCTCAAGGACAACCTTGGGGTTGACGATGCAGCCGTTACCGATTACCGACACGTGGTCGGAATACATGATGCCGGAGGGCACCTGGTGCAGGCCGTACTTCTTGCCGTTGACGACGATGGTGTGGCCGGCGTTGTTGCCGCCCGAGTAGCGCACGACGGCATCAAAGTCGCCGGCGACCAGGTCGCAGATCTTACCCTTGCCCTCATCGCCCCACTGGGCACCGACCAAAACGGTTGACGGCATGTTTACTCCTCACATTCATGGACTGTCCGCGCACCGCAAGCGCGCAGAAGCACAAAACATTCCCAGTATACCCGTGCAACGGGCGCCTGTCCTACTCCTCGGTATGCGCCCCATCAAGCTCATAGAACTTGGTGGATGCCGGCAGGAACATCAGGTCGACGTCGCCGATCGGGCCCGAACGGTTCTTGGCCACGACGATACGCGTAACGCCCTCGTCGGGTCGATCGTCGCGCGAGGCCTCGGCCTCGTCGGCGGATCGGTCCAAGAACATGACGATATCGGCGTCCTGCTCGATGGAGCCCGATTCACGCAGGTCGGACAGCTGCGGGCGCTTGCCGGTACGGGATTCAACCTGACGCGACAGCTGCGACAGCGCAATCAGCGGAATCTTGAGCTCCTTGGCCATAATCTTCAGACCACGCGACATCTCGGAGACCTCGACGGTGCGGCTCTCGGAACGACGTCCCGGCGGAGGACTCACCAGCTGCAAGTAGTCCAGGATGATGATGGCCTTCTCCTTGTTATGGAGCATGCGGCGGCTCTTGGCGCGAATCTCGGTCACCGTGGTGCCGGGCGTATCGTCAATCAGGATATCGAGCTTGGACAGCGTCTGCGTGGCCTCGTTGATGTTGGCCCACTGCTCGGGACTAATGCGGCCCGTACGGAAATCGCTGATCGAGATCATGGCATAGGCGCAAATCAGACGCTGGGCAATTTCCTTGCCCGACATCTCCAGCGAGAAGAAGCCGACGGTATAGCCCGCGGCGGCGGCGTTGAGCGCCAAGTTCAGGGCGAACGACGTCTTACCCACGGCGGGGCGGGCGCCGATAATGATGAGCTGGCCCTCACGGAAGCCCATGAGCATACGGTCGAGCGACGGGAAACCCGTGGGCACACCTGCAGCCTGACCACCGGCCTTGCACACTTCCTCGGCCTCGTTATAGGCCTCGACCATAAACTCGGTCAGCGTCTTGTAGCTCGACTTAACCTCACGCGCCGTGACCTTGAGCAGCTTGCTCTCGGCCAGCTCCACGACCTCTTTGGTGTCGGTGGGGGCGTTGTAGGCCAGCGCGTTGATCTCGTTGGTGGCGCCGATCAGCTCGCGCAGCATCGAGTCGCGACGAACGATGGCGGCATGGTGCTGCCAATTGACGAGCGACAGGGTCTGACCCATCAGCTCCAAAATGTATGCCTCGCCGCCCACGGCATCGAGCTTGTTGATGCTTCGCAGGTAATCGATCAGCGAGATGGAGTCGATGGGGATGCGGCTGTTGTACATATCGACCATCGCGGTATAGATGGTCTTATGAATGGGCCGGTAGAAGTCATCGGGCTGCAGCTCGACCTGGGCCTCTTCGACCACCTCGGGCGATAGCAGCATAGCGGCCAGTACGTTGGCCTCTGCGTCTTGGTTTTGGGGGAGACCCAACTTAGAGCCACGGTCCTCGACCGTCAGCCCCGTCTCCCTATCGTCATATGCCATGAGCATCCTCATTCATATCGCTTGCGAGCATCCATAGTATCAGCCGCGGCCATAAATCGAGCCGCGCCTTGGCAATCATCACCGAACCAAACGGATGAACGGTCCCACACACGGGACCGCATCTCAATGGCTGCTACGGCACTCACCCAGCGCAAAAAATAAAAGGGCACCCTGGTCTCCCAGAGCGCCCTTCTTAGAACAAGATTGTTGCGTTGCAGCAAATGCTACTCGGCAGCAGCCTCGGTCTCGACCTCGGCGGTCTCGGCCTCGGCGACCTCAGCGGCCTCCTCGACCTCAGCCTCGGCAGCGAGCTCCTCGGCGGTAACGCCGACGAGAACGACAACCTCGGCCTTGATCTCGCGGTACAGCGAGATGGCAACGGTGTGGGCACCGGCGACCTTGATGGGCTTACCGAGCTCGACGCGCTTGCGGTCGATGTCCATACCGAGCTGATCCTTGATGGCGTCAGCGATCATAGCGGCGGTAACGGAGCCAAAGAGGATGCCCTCGTCGCCAACCTTGACGTCAACGGTGACCTGCTTGCCCTCGAAGGCAGCCTTGGTCTCGTTGGCGGTAGCCAGACGGACGGCCTCGCGCTTGGCGATGTTGTTGCGACGCTCGTCAAGCTGCTTGAGGTTGCCCTTGGTGGCGGCAACAGCGAGCTTCTTGGGGAACAGGAAGTTCTCAGCGTAACCCTGAGCGACCTCTACGACGTCACCCTCGCCGCCCTTGCCCTTAATCTCATCGAGAAGAATAACCTTCATGATGCGTCTCCCTTCTTAGCCGCGGTCGCGGTTGCCACGAGAGGAAACCACGGGGACGGTGTACGGCAGGAGAGCCATCTCGCGGGCGCGCTTGATGGCGTTGGCGATGTCATGCTGATGCTGCGTGCAAGCGCCAGTGACGCGACGGGGCTTGATCTTGCCACGGTCGGTCATGTACTTACGGAGAAGCTGAGTGTCCTTATAGTCGATGAACTCAGTGTTCTCCTTGCAGAACTGGCAGTACTTACGACGCGGCTGACGTGCAGAATAATCATTAGCCATGTCAAAATACCTTTCGTTTGGCAACTTCGGCGAGCCGAAGCCGCCTCTCACTCAAAAATAGGTGAACAACCCTTAGAACGGGATGTCCTCATCGTAGACGTCGACCGCGGGCGGCGTAGCCACCGGTGCGGCAGGACGCGCTGCGGGCGCGGGAGCTGCGGGGGCGTAACCGCCCTGATCGTAGCCACCCTGGCCACCACGGGAGCTCATAAACTCGATCTCATCGACGATGACCTCAAGCTTGCTCCTGCGCTGGCCGTCGCGCTCCCAAGAGCTGTAGCGCAGCTTGCCCTCGATCGCGACCTTGTTTCCCTTTGCCAGGAAACGGCTCACGGCCTCGGCGCGGGTGCCGAACATGGTGCAGTCGACAAAGTTGGGATAGTCCTCCCACTCGCCAGTCTGCGCGTTGCGGCGACGATCGTTCACGGCGACGCCAAAGGACAGAACCTGGGTTCCGCCGGCGGTGGCGCGCAGCTCGGGATCGCGGGTGAGGTTACCGGTGATGTTCACTCGATTGATGCTCATAACTCACTACTTCCTCTTGGGGCACAAGCCCAGTCCAAAACGACAGTCTTACTCCTGGTCGTCGCGACGGACGATCATGTGGCGGACCACAGCGTCGGTGATGCGCAGGACGCGATCAAGCTCGGCGATCTGGGTAGGATCTGCGTGGAAGTTGATGAGGGTGTAGTCACCATCGGTGAGGTCGTTGATCTCGTAGGCGAGCTTGCGCTTGCCCCACTCGTCAACGGAGTCGACCTTGCCAGCGCCCTCAGCGATCGTGGTATCGATACGCTTCATAACAGCGAGACGAGTCTCGGGGTCGAGCGACGGGTCAACAAAGAACAGCAGTTCATAAGCCTTCATATTGTCACCTCCTCTGGGCAAATGTGGCTTCAGGTCGTGAAGGTGCGCCTGAAGCAGGAAAAGACTTGGTAATAATATCTTTCAACCTCCCAGGCTGCAAGAATATGCAGCTACAACCTCATGACCTCCACATATGTCCATGCTTACACGGCTCTTCATGCGTATTCCAACCAAATGCTGACCAAGAGCTTGACGGATTCGATAGCAAGATACGCCGCGGCGGGGACAACCTGAGCCAAACCGCAGGTCGCCGATTGCAGGGTTGTGGTCGCAAAATGCATACCACCGGTTCGATCGATTGCCTCAAAATTTTTAAATTCGATGCCGCGTCATTCATGAATACCGATTTTGAACAGGTCATCGAGCGGGATTTTGCTGGTCAGGATGCTTTTTTAGTACCCAACTGGCACACGCCGGATACGGGCGCGGGGCGAGCGGTTTAAAAAATGCCAAGTTTTCTGTTTGCACTTTTCGATTCCTCGTGTATACTGACTTTCGCATTTAACGGAGAGTTGTCCGAGTGGCCGAAGGAGCACGATTGGAAATCGTGTAGGCGTCAAAAGCGTCTCCAGGGTTCAAATCCCTGACTCTCCGCCAGTTAATTCCAAAGCAGGCCTTAGAGCCTGCTTTGTTTTTACCCCACGCGGAGGGGTGGCAGAGTGGTTGAATGCGGCGGTCTCGAAAACCGTTTGGCCTGTATAAGGTCACGAGGGTTCGAATCCCTCCTCCTCCGCCATTTAGATTGAGGAAGCTCCCAGTATTGGGGGCTTTTTTGTTTTGAGTCCCTAACAAGCAAATACGGCGGAGGAGGAGGGATTCGAACCTACCAGGGCGCAAAGCGTAAAGAAAACGCGCCAGTGGCGCGTTTTTAGCGCAGCGCGGTCGGCGCCAGCCAACCGGATGAATTTTGAGCTTCGCTCAAAATTTGGACATCCCTCCTATTCAGCCACGCCCTCATCGCATTCAGCATCAACCCAGTCCCGACCGTTTGCCGAGCAATAGGGTCGCAATAGGCGCCGAACATGTACTATGTACGGGCATTGTCCAATCCCGTAACCCAAAGGACCTCATCTTGCCCGTCGTCGCCGCCATAACCGTTACCTCACATGCCTCGGATGCCATGGTCGCTATCCCCTTTTGGCTCGAGATGTTCGCCGTTGTCGCTGCATCGATCTCGGGCGTGCTGGTTGCGCGCGAACACAAGCTCGACCTGGTGGGCGCGGTCGCGCTCGCGGTGGTCTGCGGTCTGGGCGGCGGTCTTTTGCGCGATATGACGCTGCAGGTGGGCAACGTCTACATCCTCAACCAGCCGATGGCGCTCCCGCTTTCCATTGCCACGGCAGCCATCATCTATATCTTTCCGGCAATCGTCGACAAGCCCGAAAAACTCATCCCCCTGCTCGACATCATCTCGGTCGGCATCTATGCCGCCACCGGAGCGGACAAGGCGCTGGTCTACGGATTTGCACCCGCCGCATGCGTCATGATGGGCTTTTTTACCGCGGTGGGCGGCGGCATGCTACGCGACGGCTTTATGGGCGTGGTTCCGGGCATTTTCCAACGTACTAACTTTTATGCCATCGCCGCCATCGCCGGATCGACAAGCTATGTGTGTCTCGTTATGAGCGGCATCGTGAGCAATGTCGCCGCGCTGGTCGTATGCGTTGTCGTGACCATGGGCCTGCGCTGGCTCTCGCTGCGCTTTGACATCAAAAGCCCTACCGAAGAAGACATCGCGCGCTTCTTGCATCGCAAAAAGTAGACAGCACGGAACGATCCTTCGAAATGCAACCGAGAGGTTCTTTTAGAGCGCCCGCGCGTTGGGTACCCTGTTAGGTATATGCCGAACACCTAACAAAAGGATCAACCATGGCTCTCAATCAAACCGCGGCGGCGCCGTCACACAAGATGCGTCGCTGCCTGCTTATGGCATTCGCGCTCATCGCACTGGCGATCACTGCGCTTCCCACGGCGTCGTTCGCCGGCACGGACACCGCAGGCAACGTACTTGCGACCGACAATGACGCCAATTCGTCCGGCGTCGAAGGTGACCTGTACTGGGCAGGTCAGGCCCTCAACTTGGACGATGCGTCCATCGGCCGCGACATAATTGCAGCAGGCGAGAGCCTCTCCATCCGCGACTGCACGGTGGGCGGCGCCGTCCGCTTGGCGGCACGCACTATCGATATCGCCAAGACCACGGTTGATGGCAGCGTCACGGTCGTCGGTCAGCACGTTGTGCTCAATTCCGACAGCACCGCCAACTGTTTTTACGCGATAGGCGAGACGGTTGCCCTGCGCGGCTCTACCAAGTCGGCAGCGCTTGCGGGCAACACGGTGACCATCGATGGCACCGTCGAGGG
>URMR01000052.1 GCA_900548935.1 uncultured Collinsella sp. | reverse complement strand
TTATCGCCCCGCCAGGATGGCGATGCGGGGCAATTCATATATTCGCAAGAAGGCACCGCAGGCCCTATAGTGTTTGGTGAACATTATCGTTCAATTTTGAAACACTTGAGATGCCGGGGCCCAGATGGGACCCGGCTGGAGACGGGGCGAACCATGGACAGCGATGCCAAGCTGCAGATTCTGATCGAGGCATTGTCCGCGGCCGGAGCATCGGCGCTGGCAATCGACGAGCGCGGTGGCGTTGTGATTTCGACTATGAGTGACGCTGCGCTCGAGCGGAATGTCGCCACTTTTGTTTCCGAGCGTCTCGCTCGCGTGGGTGATGGGGCGCGCCTGGTGATGGGGCGCGAGGGCGTGCGGTTGAGCTTGACGGTGCGCCCGACGGCCAAGGAGCACGGAGCGCTTTGGGTGGTCGTGGCGCATGAGGTGCGCGCCGCTGCGGCGCATGCGGGCATCGAGTGGCTTAATGCCGACGAAGTCGAGGCTCGCTACGAGTCGAGCACGTACGGCATCGTCGAAGACGCGGCAGCGGTCGCTGCCCCCGTACGGGAGAGTTACGCACGCGGGGTGCCCCTTATGCTCGAGGGTGAACTGGGCGCGGCGCAGGATCAGATTGCAAAGCGCCTGTACCTGGATGGACCCTATGCCGATCAGCCCTTTGTGTCCGTTGCGCTCGATGAGCTTACGAATCGCGGCTGGCGCCATCTGCTCAAAAGTTCCGAATCGCCGCTATTCCAAACGGGGCTGACACTTTGCATGGGTGGCTGGCATGCTGTTGGCCCCCACCGCCTGCGCGAGCTCGTGTCCGCAATGGTCGACACGGCGCTCGCAACTCGTTGCCATGTGGTGTTGACGGCAAACGATATGCCGGGCGGCGGCGAAAGCGATCAGGCTGCCTTTGTAACCGAGCGTCTGGCCTGTGCCGTGAGCGTGGCGCCGGCGATTGCCGAGCAGGGCGGCGCGTCGGAAAAGGTTGCGCGCTATCTGGAGTATCTGGCAGATATGTTTGAGACGGCAACACCTGCCTTGTCGTCCGCGGCGGCAAAGACGCTCGATGCCTATCGATGGCCCCGTAACTATCTACAGCTGCGCGAGGTTTCGGAACGACTTTATATATTAGTGGGGACGGGCACGGCCGAGCGGGCGGTGGCGGAGGAGGTGCTCGCCCAGGAGGACGTTATCAAGACCGCGATCTTTGGTGCCCCGACGCTCGATAGTGATCTGTATATCATGCGTCCCCTGGTCGATACCGAGCGCGATATCGCGCGGTTGGTCCTTCAGCACCTTCACGGCAACCGGACTCGTGCGGCAGAGGTGCTCGGTATAAGCCGCACGACCTTATGGCGCCTGTTGAAGGAAAACGACCGCTGAGCGAGGCGCCGTGACCGCGTGCGGCGCGTGTGATACAGTCCAAAGCAGTATGGTTTCGATTGTGTTACGGCGTGCGGGGGAGTATGGCGGAGACTTCAAAACCGAACCGAACAAAACGGAGTGCGGCGCCGGTCAGCCGACGTACGACTTCGCGGACGTGGGGCAAAAGCGCCTCGGGGTTCGACGGCTCGTTCAAGCGCACAAAATATGGCTATCCTTCGGCAAGCGCTCGCTTGGCCATGCAGGCCGAGTCCTCGTTGTGGAGACGAAGACGCGTGGTGGGCTCAAAGCTCAAGCACGATGGCACGCTTGGCTACATTAGCCGTGGTGCTGCCCGCCGTAGTGGCCTCAATCCTGCAGGCTGGCATCGTTACGTGCCGATCGTGGTCGTTGCCGCGATAATCGTCATCGCGCTCGCAGCGCTCGGATATGCCGGCGGTGGCGCCAGCTTGGACGCAATGTTCAAATCGCCCGAGCTCGCGCATGCAGGCACAGAAGTTGTCGAGGGCGCTCAGATCCAGACGGGCGTCGCGCCCCAGCGCGGTATCGTTGCGGCGGCCTCCACCATCGCCGATGCACAAAAGAACGAGGGCGAACAAGGCGACGGCGCCGAAACGACTCACACGAACGAAACGACAACAACTCCATCGGCAAGATAAGTTGCGAGTGGGGCAGCAAATATGGGACGGGGCCTTTCAGCGGGTCCGCCGTTCGGTAGAACGGCGGAACTAATTACCTGACGTACACCACGTTGTCGCGGCGAGGCTTGGCCTCGGGAAGCGCGTCCTCGGCATAGCCAAGAATGCAGTTGCCGACGCCGCGCAGGCTTCCGTCGGCGGGCAGACCCCAGCTGGCCAGCAGCTCCAGGCCCTCGGGCGAATCGAAAACCTCGTGGGCGCGATGAATCCAGCACGAATCGACGTCCAGCGCATAGGCAGCATTGAGCAGGTTGCCCATGGCGAGCGAACCGTCTTCGAGATGCGTGGGCACGCTGCGGTCAACCAATACCACCACAACGGTTTTGGCACCGTAGAAGGGATCGCCGTTGCTGCCCATGACTTGCGCATTGAGCTGCGAGAGGCGCTCGACGGTCGCGGGGTCGGTAACGGCGACAAACGTCACCGGCTGGCGGCCCATGCCGCTGGGCGCATACTGGCCGGCCTCGATAATGCGTGCGAGTTTTTCTGCCTCTACGGGGCGATCGCTGTAGTTACGGCAGCTACGGCGATGGATGAGCGCTTCGATGGTCTCCATGGGTTCTCCTAGCGATGACGTTGCAGATGCTCCGTTCTTACCCGTCGTGCCGTAGCCGTAATCGCGCAGAGGGCTCCAAACAGCAATAGCCACCGATCGGAGAAGTCGGCTTGCATAAAACAGCGGGAAAAATGTGAGAAGCTGATGAGATGGTTAAACGTTTTATCCCGTCTACCCTGCGGTTTTTACCACTTGCCTAAAACATGGGCGCATATCCATTGATAAAGGTTTTACTAAAGGGGTACCAACGTTTATCAATGCGCCGTGGTGGCGCCGGGCCAGGAGGTAACATCATGTTCCAGGCTGGAGATGTCGTCGAGACCGATTTCGAAGGATTTCTGAAGCTGCTGCGTTCCAAGACGCGCGCTTTTGTGACGATCGACGATCACGAGTACTACATCACGCACACCGATGGCTATTGGCGTGTTCAGGATTGCGAGGCCCTCAACGATAAGGGCCACTTTACTGACTGCTCCGAGCTGGTTAACACGGTCTGTGAGGTCGTCGAACTGCCGTGGATCTGCGGCAAGAGCCTGCACGACAGCTTCTCGGGCGCCACGGTCTACGAGGCCGTCGCTGCCTAACGGGCAAATACATCGCTATTCTCGCGTGACCGTCGGCGCTGCCCCCGCGCCGACGGTCTTTTTCTGTCGATATGCTATATAGGGTCGCCCGTATATAACGAGCTTATTGACGATAGTCAAAACTCGGACTAATCTGGAAATACAAATTGGTCAAAACTCGGACTATCGAATGGCGGGAGAGATGAATAGTGCAGTTAGCCTGGTCGATTTCGACCGGATGCTCAACGGGCTTGACCGTATCTATTCGGAGTTCGCGCGCACCTGCGGTCTTTCGGACTGTGCCTATTGGATGCTCGTCGACACCAGTACGGCGGGCGGTAGCATTGCTGTAAGTCGTCTGACAAGCGAATGGTTCTATAGCAAACAGACCATAAACTCGGCCATTAAAACCTTGACGGCGCGGGGTTTCGCCACGCTGGAGTTTGTCGAAGGCAGTCGCAAGAACAAGGTTGTGAGCCTGACCGAAGAGGGCAGGCGATTTGCCGGGCGTTATGCGCTGCCGGCACTCAAGGCCGAGCAGCGAGCCTTTGGCGCGCTTGAGCCGTGTGAGCAACGCGAGATTATGCGCTTGATCGGCAAATTTTCTCAGGTGCTCGGTGACGAGTGCGAGACATTTAAGCGGCAGGTGGCAGCTGAAGGTCAGATGCAAGATCGACGTGAGGGGGAGCCGTGCGACTGCTAATGAGGTTTTTGAAGCCCTATCGAGGGCTTGTCGCAGTGACGCTGCTGGTGCTGCTGGTGGATAACGTCGGTACGCTGCTGGTTCCCACGATGCTGGCGAACATGGTCAACACCGGTATTACCACGGGCGATGTCGACTACATTTTACGCAACGGCCTATACATGTTTATTGCGACCAGCATGGCTAGCGGCGGCACGGTGCTGGGCTGCTATCTTTCGGCGCGCCTGGCCGCCAACGTGGCCTGCGATATCCGCAATGCCGTGTACGACAAGTCGCTCGAGCTGTCCGCCAGCGACTTTGAGCGCTTTGGCACGGGTTCGATGATCACGCGCTCACTCAACGACATCAACGTGATTCAGCAGGCTATCTTGCAGACGATTCAGCTGGTGCTGCCGGTGCCGTTCTTGGCCGTCGCGGGCATCATTTTTGCTTGGTTCATCGATCCCGCCATGGGCACGCTGCTTGGTGTGGTCGTTGCGATCGTGCTGGTGGCGGCGGTCTTTACGGTGGCTAACGCCGCGCCGATCTTTATGCGCCTGCAGAGCTTTATCGACCGCATGAACGTGGTGCTGCGCGAGAACATCGTGGGCGTGCGCGTCATCCGCGCATTTAACAAGGAGCGCCACGAGGAGCAGCGCCTGGACGAGGTATTTAGCGATTACGCGGCCAATGCCATCAAGGTCAACCACCTGTTTGTGGGGCTCGACAGCTCCAGCTTCTTTTTGATGAACATCGCCGAGGTAGCGGTGCTGTGGGTGGGCGGTAACCGGGTGGGCGCCCATGCGATGCAGATCGCGAGCATCTCGGCGGTGCTGGAGTACGCGATCCTGATTCTGTTCTTTGTGATGATGGCGCAGATGGTGATTTTGACGCTTCCGCGTGCCGCTGCGTGCCTCAACCGTGCGCAACAGGTGCTGGAGATTGAGCCGAGCATCGTCGATGGTGAGGGTACGCTCGACGCGGGAACGTCCGACTCAAAGGACGGAACCGGCGTGGTTGCCGTGTTCGACCATATGTCGTTTCGTTTTGACGACGCCGACGAGGACACGCTGTGCGATCTGAACTTTACCTGTCGCCGCGGCCAGACGACCGCGATCGTCGGCTCGACGGGCTCGGGCAAGTCGACGGTGGCCAAGCTCCTACTGCGCTTCCACGATGCCACCAAGGGCGCCATTCGCCTGGACGGCGTCGACCTGCGCGAGCTTTCGCAAGACGAGATTCGCGGGCGCATTGCCTATGTGCCGCAAAAGGCATGGCTGTTCTCGGGCACCGTGGCAAGCAATCTGCGCTTTGGCAACGAAGACGCGACCGAGGCCGACATGCTTCATGCACTCCAGGTTGCCCAGAGCACCTTTGTGCTCGATCAGCCGCAGGGGCTCGATACCCCGGTGGCGCAGGGCGGCACGAACTTTTCGGGCGGCCAGCGCCAGCGTCTGGCTATCGCCCGTGCGCTCATGAAGCATGCCGATCTATATATCTTCGATGACAGTTTCTCGGCCCTGGACTTTAAGACCGATGCCGCCCTGCGGCATGCGTTGCAAGACGAGACGCGTGACGCTGCGGTGCTCATCATCGCGCAGCGCATCTCGACGATCTTGCACGCCGACCAGATCGTCGTGCTCAAGGACGGCGAGGTTGTGGGCCTGGGCACGCATGGCGAGCTTATGGAAACCTGCGAGGTGTACCGTGCCATCGCGGAATCGCAAATGAAGGGAGGTGAGTAGCATGACCAAGGAGCTCAAGAAACAGGGCGGCCTTGTCGATGCCGCCGCTGCGGGCGCGGTCGAGGAAGCGGTCGAGCAGGCTGCCGTGGCACCCGAGCTGGATGACGCCGCCAAGGCTGCAGCCGAGCGCGAGGCTCGCCGCCAAGCGCTCTACGAGGAAAACGAACGTGCCGAGGACGAGCGCGCCCGCGCTGAGGCAGAGCGCATGCGCGATGTGGACGATGAAGACGAGGACGAGACGCCTCGAGATACCTGGGCGACGGTGCGCCGCCTGTGGAGCGAGGCTGCCGGCGACCATTGGCGCTTCTATATCGTGTTCGCGAGCATTGTGTTCTATGCCATCTTTAACACCGCTGCGCCGGCATATAGCGCCCGCGTGATCGATGAGCTGTGGAGCCACATTCAGGTGGCGTTTGCCAACGACACCACCTTCAACATCACCTGGGAGAACTGCGGCAGGACCATCTTCATCTACTTTATGATCTGGACGGCCGCTGCCTCGTTCTACGCGCTCCAGAGCTTTTTGATGTCGAGTGTGGC
The DNA here is from genome assembly GCA_900548935.1 of uncultured Collinsella sp. Taxonomy (GTDB): domain Bacteria; phylum Actinomycetota; class Coriobacteriia; order Coriobacteriales; family Coriobacteriaceae; genus Collinsella. The sequence continues at coordinate 4,568 of URMR01000052.1, read as the reverse complement.
AGAACGCCTCAACCTGCGTCTGCGTAACCGCATCGCCCAAAAGCTCAACCGTCTGCCGCTCGCCTATTTTGACGCACATCGTCCCGGCGAGGTCGTCAGCCGCGCGACCAACGACCTGGACAAGATGTCCGAGAGCATGCAGCGCGGCTTGCTGCAGCTTCTGGTGTCGATCGGTACCGTGGTGGGCGCCGTGAGCGTGATGTTCGTGTTTAGCGTGCCGCTCACGCTCGTCTTTTTGTTCTTTACGGCGCTGTCGCTGCTGGTGACCAAGGTGGTCTCGCGTCGCACGCATGACGTAACCGGTGAGCGCCAAGAGTGGGTGTCCAAGATTACGAGTGCGGTCGAGGAAGGCTACTCGGGCCGTCTGGTGATTCGCGCGTTCAACCGTGAGCGCCAGAGCTCTGCCGAGGTGCACCAGGCCTCGGGCGAGCTGGCACGTGTGAGTGCCAAGGCCGACTTTATGATTAACGCCGTCGGCCCCGCGGTGCGCTTTATCGGCCGCCTGGCACAGATCGTGATTGCGATTGTGGGCTGCAGCATGCTGGTTGCCGGCTACATGACCGTCGGCGTGTTCCAGGCGTTCTTCCAGTTTATCTACGAGGCATCTGAGCCCATGACGCAGCTGTCGTTTACCTTCAACTCGCTGCAGAGCGCGCTGGCGAGCGCGGAGCGCGTGTTCGACCTGCTCGATGAACCCGAGATGGAGGCAGATCCGCGGCCGGGCGAGGCTGCCAAGCTGCCGGGCCGCGTGGAGGGCCGCGTCGCTTTTGAGCATGTGCGCTTTGGCTACGCGCCCGACAAGCCGCTCATGCGCGACGTGTCGTTTACCGCCGAGCCGGGCCAGAAGATCGCCGTGGTGGGAACCACGGGCGCGGGTAAGACCACGCTCATCAACCTGCTCATGCGCTTCTACGAGATTGACGGCGGGCGCATTACGCTCGACGGCGTGGACACGAGCCGCATGGATCGCGGCGAGCTGCGCCAGCAGTTTGGCATGGTGTTGCAGGACGCCTGGCTGTTCGACGGAACGATTGCCGAGAATATCGCCTATGGCTGCCCCAAGGCAACGCGTGATGAGATTGTGGCGGCCGCACGCGCCGCGCAGGTCGACTTCTTTGTGCGCACCATGCCGCAGGGTTATGACACGCGGGTGGCCAACGATGCCGAAAGCATCAGTCAGGGTCAGCGCCAACTGCTGACCATTGCGCGCGTGCTGCTCAACAACCCGGCGATTCTCATCCTGGACGAGGCGACGTCGAGCGTGGACACACGTACCGAGCTCGCCATCGGCCGCGCCATGGACGCCCTCATGCATGGGCGCACGAGCTTTGTGATCGCGCATCGCCTGTCGACGATCGTGGATGCCGACCTGATTCTGGTCATGGACCACGGCAACATTATCGAGCAGGGTACGCATAAGGAGCTGCTCGCAGCCGAGGGCGCTTACGCCGACCTCTATCTGAGTCAGTTCGCATAATGTGACAAAGGGACAGTCCCTTTGCCACATCACAAATAAGGCGCGCTGGGGGTGAATCCTCTGGCGCGCCTTTGCGTTGGCGTCAATGTTGTCGGTGGCCGTCCGGCTCTAGCGCTCGTCCACGAGCTTGGCGACGAGGGCCTTGAGCTCGGCCACCTCTCGCTCGAGTTCCTTGACGCGGCGGGCGTTCTCGGTGATGCCTTGACGATTGAGCGCGGACTGCTCGGCGGCGGCGTCGGGCATGTACTCGCGATGCTGCTTGGCGTCGAAACTCTCCTCGAACACGCGGCAGCCGTTGCGCTTGATGATGCGTCCCGGCACGCCCACGACGGTGCAGTTGTCGGGCACGTTCTTGACGACAACCGAGTTGCCGCCGATTTTGACATTGTTGCCGATGCGAATGTTGCCGAGCACCTTGGCGCCCGTGCCCACGGTGACGTTGTTGCCGAGCGTTGGGTGGCGTTTGCCGGTCTCGTTGCCGGTGCCGCCAAGCGTGACGCCCTGGTAGAGCACGCAGTTGTCGCCCACGATGGTGGTCTCGCCGATGACGACGCCCATGGCGTGGTCGATAAAGAAATGCTTGCCGATCTGTGCAGCGGGATGAATTTCGACGCCGGTGATGTGGCGGGTGATTTGCGAGAGCACACGGGCGAGCGAACGATGACCGTGTTCCCAGAGCCAGTGTTCGGGCACGTGGTTCCACTTGGCGTGCAGGCCAGGATAGGAAAGGAAGATGACCAGACCGTTTTGCGCGGCGGGGTCCTGCGCCTGGACGGTCTTGATGTCCTCGCGAATGGTATTGATAAAGCTCACCGGCCGCCCTCCCTTAGCGCCATGGCAATGCGATTCAATAAAGTATAGCGATTCGCTAGGGATTAAAAAGGACAATCTTGGCGGCTTTGCGCTACAAGTGTCAGTTATGCAAACTTGCTGGTAATGGAGTCATGCTTTTGTGGGGTTGCGCACGAGGGGGCGCCACAACCGTATACTGGTCAACTTGGACGTATCCGCGCCCACAACTGAGAGGTTTTACTTCATGGGTTTCATTAATTTTATCGCTGAGCTGCTCAAAGACCCGCGCACCGCGATTGCCAGCTGGATCGCCGCCGGCCCGCTTATGGCCTACGGCTGCGTGTTCCTGATCATCTTTATCGAGACGGGCGTGGTGTTCTTCCCGTTCCTTCCCGGTGATTCGCTGCTGTTCGCCTCGGGTTTCTTTGCCCACAACGGCGGCTTTAACATCGTGGCACTTCTGGCCACCGCATGGGCCGCAGCCATCCTGGGCGATCAGTGCAATTTTATGATCGGTCACTTCTTTGGCAAAAAGATCATCGCTTCGGGCAAGGTCAAGGCCATGACGCCCGAGCGCATCAAAAAGTCCGAGGATTTCTTGGACAAGTGGGGCCACCTGGCCATCTTCCTGGGCCGCTTCTTCCCGTTTATTCGCACCTTTGTGCCCTTTATCGCCGGCATGGGCGGCATGCACTGGCGTAACTTCGTTATCTTTAACGTGCTGGGTGGCATTACCTGGTCAACGCTCTTTACACTGTTGGGCTACTTCTTTGGTGGCATTGATTTTGTGCAGCAACACTTTGAGCTGCTGATCGTCGGCATTGTCGCCGTGTCGATCATCCCGACCGTGGTCGGTCTGGTTAAGGCTAAGCTTGGGAAGAAGAGCGCCTAGCTCGAGGCAGCGGACAAACTGTGTCGTTGAGGCCCGTCACCGCTTACGGTGGCGGTCCTCTTTAGCTTCGGTTGAATGAAAATACTTTACTTAGTTAAAGAAATGCGTTTTATCAGACGCGTGCGGGGAGTACAATCTCGTGCATGCGAATCGACGTGCCATGGGCTTTGGTGTTGCCCGCGTGTCCCGTCCGGCTCTACGCTCCGGGCGTGCGACGTTGCGACGCGGTCGGCCTCGGTCCTTGCGTGCGGGTTCGCGAGTATGCAACTGTGTATGTAAGGAGCGACATATGACTGTCGAGAAGAAGGATATCGATTGGGGTAGCCTCGGCTTTGGCTACATGAAGACCGATTACAGCTACGAGGCCCATTGGAAGGATGGCGAGTGGGACGAGGGCGGCCTGACCACCGACCACACCCTGCATGTCTCCGAGTGTGGCGGCATCTTCCATTACTGCCAGGAGGTCTTTGAGGGCCTGAAGGCCTACACCGCCGAGGACGGCAGCATCGTCTGCTTCCGTCCCGACATGAACGCCGAGCGTATGTACAACTCCGCCCAGCGCCTCGAGATGCCTCCGTTCCCCAAGGACAAGTTCGTCGAGGCCGTCAAGCAGGTCGTTTCTGCCAACGCCGCCTGGGTTCCGCCCTTCGGCTCCGGCGCGACTCTGTATGTCCGTCCGTTTATGATCGGCTCCGGTGACGTGATCGGCGTGGCTCCCGCTCCTGAGTACACGTTCCGTATTCTCGTGACCCCGGTCGGTCCGTACTTTAAGGGTGGCCTCAAGCCCGTCAAGCTGCGCGTTTCCGAGTATGACCGTGCCGCACCGCACGGCACCGGCAACATCAAGGCCGGCCTCAACTACGCCATGTCCCTTAAGCCCACGATGGAGGCTCACCGCGAGGGCTATGCCGAGAACCTGTATCTCGACTCCGAGTCCCGCACTTATGTCGAGGAGACCGGCGGCGCGAACGTTCTGTTCGTGAAGGAGGACGGCACCCTCGTCGTTCCTCAGTCGCACACCGACTCCATCCTGCCCTCCATCACCCGTCGCTCGCTCGTTCAGGTCGCTCAGGACCTGGGCATGACCGTTGACCAGCGTCCCGTCGAGTGGGCCGAGGTCAAGGCCGGCACCTTTGTGGAGTGCGGCCTGTGCGGCACCGCTGCCGTCATCTCCCCGGTGGGCGAGATCGACAACAAGGTCTATGGTGCCGATGAGACCGTGACCTTCCCGGCTGGCTACACCGAGATCGGTCCCGTGATGAAGAAGCTCCGCGAGACCCTGACCGGTATCCAGTCCGGTGCTGTCGAGGATAAGCACAACTGGGTTTACACCGTCGCATAAGTCGTCTTAGCTGTCCGGCCCGAGGGCAACCTTCCTTTCCGGCGCGTCCTCGGACATGAAAGAAC
>URMR01000051.1 GCA_900548935.1 uncultured Collinsella sp. | reverse complement strand
CGAAGATGGCACCCAAACCGCCGACGATACCGTCGCAGACCAGCGAATCGACCAGGCCACCGTCCTCGGTACCGCCCGCCACAAGGGCGTCGTGCACCACGGTGGTGATGCCGGGGACATAGGGGCCGTACTGTGCCGGGTCGACCGAGTCGGCATTGTCGCCCGCAGCCTCGACGGCCGCGTCGTAGGCGTCGCGGCCCTGACCGAGCACGTACCAGCCGTCGGTACCGAAGAGCTGGTCATTGGTGAAGTCGGTCACCGTGCCGCCCAAGGTAGAAACGGCGATGTAGTATACGCAGAACATGATGACCACAAAGATCGGCAGACCCAGGATACGGTTGGTAACCACGCGGTCGATCTTCTCGGAGGTGCTCATCTTGGCCGGAGCCTTAGTGAGGCACTCATCGATGATGTGCGCGATGACGCCATAGCGCTCACCGGTGATGATGGACTCGGCATCGTCGTCGCAGTCCTGCTCGCACTGGGCGACCAGCTCCTCCACGCGAGCAGCCTTCTCCTTAGTGAGGTTGATGAGCTTGCAGGCGTCCGCGTCGCGCTCAAACAGTTTGACCGCGTAGTAGCGGCGCTTGTTGGCAGGAACGCTCGCAGGCAGGTTATTCTCGATGTGGTCCAGAACGTCCTCGATGGAGGAATCGAACTTATGCTCCGGCACCTGGCCCTTAGAAGCAGCGGACTTCTTGATCTGCTCGAAGAGCTCCGTGATGCCCTTGTTCTTGAGGGCCGAGATCATCATGACCGGGCAACCGAGCTTCTTGGAGAGCTTGTCCGTATCGATCTTATCGCCGTTCTTCTCGACCAAGTCGGCCATGTTGAGGGCGACGACCACGGGCAGACCGGTCTCGATGACCTGAAGCGCCAGGTACAGGTTGCGCTCGAGGTTGGTAGCGTCAACCACCTGGACGACCACATCGGGCTCGCCGCTCATGAGGTAATCGCGCGAGCATTGCTCCTCGGGGCTGTAGGGGGAAAGCGAGTAGATGCCAGGGAGGTCCGTGATGGTAACGTCCTTGTCGCTTAGGAGCTTGGCCTCCTTTTTCTCAACCGTGACGCCGGGCCAGTTGCCAACGTAGCCGTTGGCGCCGGTGATCAGGTTGAAAAGCGTGGTCTTGCCGCAGTTGGGGTTACCCGCCAGCGCGACATGGATCTGAGAATCCGCCATTCAATCCTTCTTCCTTGTGTGCCTGTGCTGCTTTCTCCGCGCAGGCTGGATAATGTGCTTCAAAGTTGCTGCATTAAGTTAGAAAAACCTAACTTTATCTGCAGAAATATACGTCGTGAGCCCTTACTGGACCTCGACGACGGCGGCCTCCTCCTTGCGGATGGAAAGCTCGTAGCCGCGCACGTTGATCTCGACCGGATCACCGAGCGGTGCAACCTTTACGACCTTGAACGAAGTGCCCTTGATGAGCCCCAGGTCCATAAGGTGGCGGCGAAGCGCACCCTCACCGTGAAGCTTGACGATGGTGGAGCTCTCGCCCACCTTAACGTCACCCAACGTCTTCATTTACTTGTCCCCCTTTCAGTGCGTACAGAAATACCGTCGACTAACCGACGGTCATGATGTGCATGGCAACCTTGGAATCGATGCCAAAGCGTGCGCCCAGCACAGTGACGATGATATTGGCGCCACTCGAGCTCACCACGTGGATTTCGTTGCCCTCGACAAAGCCGAGATCCTTGAGGTGGTGCTTCATATCCTCATTGCCCTTTACACGAGACACGCGCACGGTTTCGCCCGCTTTTACCATCGAAAGCGGCATGGCCGGCATCTGCGGTCCGCAAGACATGAGTGGCTCCTAACGTCAGTTCGTCCTCAACATCGACGCGTTAAAAGTTAACCACGTCTATGTTCGCTATAGTAAACTAGCACGTGGTTAACTTTTTGGAAAGGGTCCCCATTCAGATTTCGAAAAAGTTTCCTATACGAAACAAAGGCGCCGCAAAGACTGTCTCTTTGCGGCGCCTTGCCATACCAATTGATGCAACAGAGGGGACTGCCCCTTTGTCACATTGTTGAGGTTAGAGCGAGAGGTTTCTGATCGACGTAACGCAGGAGGCCTCATCTACGCCCGAAACGCGGAAGATGATGTCCTCGCCGCACTCGCCGTAGAGAGCCATGAGTCCCATGACATCGCGGCCATCCGTGTGGCGATCGCCGATGCTGACTGACACGTCGCTACGATGCTTGGCAATGATGTCATAGAGCAGCGCAACCGGGCGGGCATGTAATCCCAACGGATCTTTAATCGTCTTTGTAAACTCGACCATGTCCCCTCCCACGACATCGCACATCGGCCGGCAAAACCCAGCCACGTGGTAGTTATTGTAGCGTTAGATGCTTGTTGAGGGTGGGACGGAAACCGCATCCCATTTCGAGCGTCAATGATGGGACACAGTTTCCGCCAGAAGGCTCAACCGGAAAGTGCGTCCCATTATTTGGCTGGATTCTGGGTCGCGCTTTCCCAGAGGATCCCCTTTGGGAAAGCGCGACCCGTTCTGGACGCAGATTCCGGGTTGTAGTTTCCCGACGCACGACGGCAAGCCTCCAAACCATGACGTCGCGACATAAAAACGAGGGAAGGCACGCATCCTTCCCTCGTTGCGGGCAATATGTAGCCGCTCGCCTACATCAGGCGCAGGCTGACGTCCTTGAGCTGGGCGCCGGAAACGGCACTCGGGGCGCCCGACATGAGGTCGGAGCCGCTGGCCGTCTTGGGGAACGCCATGACGTCGCGGATGGAGTCGGAGCCGGTGAGCAGCATGCACACGCGGTCCAGGCCCAGAGCGAAACCGCCCATCGGGGGCGCACCAAACTTGAGAGCCTCCATGAGGAAGCCAAACTGAGACTCGGCGCGCTCCTCGGTAAAGCCCAGGAGCTTGAGCATGGACATCTGCATCTCGGCGTTGTGGATACGCATACCGCCGCCGCCGGCCTCAAAGCCGTCCATGACAAAGTCGTAGGTGCAAGAACCGGCTGCCAACGGGTCGGCCTCGATCTTGGCGATGTCGGTCTCGGTCGGCAGGGTGAAGGGCTGGTGCTCGGCGGCATAGGCCTTACGGTCCTCATCCCAGTGGAACAGCGGGAAGTTGACGACCCACAGGAAGTCGTGGCCCTCGCGCTTAATCTCGAGCGCGTTGGCCATGTGGGAACGCATGCCGCCCAGGATCTCGTCAGAGAGCAGGCGCGGGCCGGCGGCAAACATCACAAGGTCGCCAGGCTCGACGTCCATGCGCTCGCGCAGGGCTGCCATCTCCTCGTCCGAGAAGAACTTGACGATGGGGCTGTTGATAGAGCCGTCCTCGCGGAAGGCGATCCAAGCCAGGCCCTTGGCGCCAAACGTGGAAGCCACGCCGGCGAGCTTATCGATCTTGGCACGTGCCCAGGCACCGGCGCCCTTGGCGTTAATGGCCTTGACGGCAGAGCCCTCCTCGTTTGCGGCAGTCGCAAAGACCTTGAACTTGGAGTTGGCAAAGATGTCGGTCAGGTCGACCAGGTGCATACCATAGCGGGTATCGGGCTTGTCGGAGCCATAGGTATCCATGGCCTCCCAGTAGTCCATGCGACGCAGCGGCGTGGGCATCTCGACACCCATGCGACCGAAGGCGTCGGACAGGACTTCTTCGAGCGCGCTCATGACATCGTTCTGGTCCACGAAGGACATCTCGATATCGACCTGGGTGAACTCGGGCTGACGGTCGGCACGCAGGTCCTCGTCGCGGAAGCACTTGGCAACCTGGTAGTAGCGCTCGACGCCACCGACCATGAGCAGCTGCTTCAGGAGCTGCGGGGACTGCGGCAGGGCGTAGAAGTTGCCCGGCTGAATACGGCTGGGAACGATGAAGTCGCGGGCGCCCTCGGGCGTGGACTTAAACAGGGAGGGCGTCTCAACCTCCATGAACTCACGGTTGTGCAGCGCCTCGCGAATGGCAAAGGTAAAGTCGGAGCGCAGCTTGAGGTTGGCCATCATCTCGGGACGACGGAGGTCCAGATAGCGATAGCGCAGACGGGTGTCCTCGCTGGTCTCGATGCCGTCCTCGATCTGGAACGGCGGGGTGACGGACGTGTTGAGCACCTCGGCGTGGTCGGTCAGGACCTCGATCTCGCCGGTCGCGAGCTTGGTGTTGGTGGTCTCCTCGCCACGGGAGCGCACGACGCCGTGGATCTTGATGGGCCACTCGGGACGCATGGTCTCGGCGATCTTAAAGGCGTCGCCGTCGGAGTGCTCGGGGTCGAAGGTGAGCTGCGTGATGCCCTCGCGGTCGCGAAGGTCGCAGAAAATAAGGCCGCCGTGGTCACGGCGACGGCTCACCCAACCGGTGAGGGTGACCTCTTCGCCCACGTTCTCGCGGCGAAGCTCGCCGCAGGTACGGGTGTGCATGGAATGCTCGTCGATGGGACGGGTCTGGCTCATACCAGTGATCCTCCTTTATGGATCTGTGCCGCCCCGTGTCGTTCCGGGCGGCGTCGTACAGATTTGCCCAGCCTGCGTAAACCGCGCAGCCAGACATGGCGTTCTATCTTATCGCACCTGCGTCGATGTGCCGCGGAAAAGTAGCTCCTGCCCAAAGACTTGACGGAGACGAAACAATTGACGCACCGTGACCGTCGCCGACGCGCGCCACGTGCGACAATGTGCCCCAATACAACTGCACTCGGAAAGGCCCGCCATGACTGCACGCCTCATCGTTATGGATATCGACTCCACGCTCATCAACCAGGAAGTCATCGACCTGTTGGGCGAGGAGGCCGGCGTAGGCGAGCAAGTGGCGCAGATCACTGAGCGCGCCATGCGCGGCGAGCTCGACTTTAAGCAGGCGCTCGAGGAGCGCGTGAAGCTGCTTGCCGGCTTGGACAAGAGCGTGTTCGAGCGCACCTTTGAGCGCGTGACGTTTACCCCCGGCGCGCTGGAGCTTGTGCGCTCGGCACACAGCAAGGGCTGGAAGGTTGGCGTCGTGAGTGGCGGCTTCCACGAGGTCGCCGACAAGATCGTGGCCGCCGCGGGCATCGACTTTTGCCTGGCTAACCGCCTGGAGGTCGTGGACGGCAAGCTCACCGGTAAGTTGGCAGCAGACATTGTGACCAAGGAGTCCAAGCTCATCCAGCTGCTGGACTGGGCAGTTGAGTGCGGCGTCGACATGGCCCACACGGTCGCTATTGGCGACGGCGCCAACGATATCCCCATGATTCAGGCCGCGGGCACTGGCATCGCGTTTTGCGCCAAGCCCAAAACGCGCGAAGCCGCCCCGTTTGCCATCGACGAGCGCAACCTGATGCTCGCCATGGACATCATCCTGCGCGACTAGCCGATCCGTCTAACAATTGAATTAGTCTGTCCTATAGTTTCCGAACAATTTTGTCTTAGTGTTCGGAAACATACCCTTTGAGTGCTAGACTTTGCGCCGTCGAAGGGAACATATATGGATAAACGAGACCTAGAGCAGCTGCTGAGCGATGTTGCCGGCGGAGCAGTCACTCCGGCAGTCGCCCTCACGCGCATCCAGACGGCGCCGACCGCCGATCTGGGTTTTGCGCAGCTCGATCTTTCGCGCGGAGTGCGCCAGGGAGCCGGCGAGGTTGTCTACGGTGCCGGTAAAACCGCCGAGCAGATTGCCGCCATTATCGAAGCGCTGCGCGATGCCGGCCAGGAACGTATCCTGGTCACGCGCCTGGATGCCGAAAAAGCCGCGCGCACCGCTGAGCTTCTCGGCAACGGCATTGACCTGGGATATGTCCCGGACGCGCAGCTCGCCCTCGTGGGCGGCAAGCCCTCCCCTACCGGCAACGGACGCATCGTCGTCGCCTGCGCCGGCACGAGCGACTTACCCGTCGCCGAAGAAGCCGCGTTGACGGCCGAGTTCTATGGCAACGAGGTCGACCGCCTCTACGACGTAGGTGTCGCCGGCCTGCACCGCCTGCTCGCGCATGCCGAGGAACTTGCCCAGGCGCAGGTGGTCATCGCCATCGCCGGCATGGAGGGCGCGCTGGCGAGCGTTATCGGCGGTCTGGTGAGCTGTCCGGTCATCGCCGTTCCCACCAGCGTTGGCTACGGCGCAAGTTTTGGTGGCGTAGCCGCGCTGCTCGCCATGCTCAACTCCTGTGCCAGCGGCGTTTCGGTCGTCAATATCGACAACGGCTTTGGCGCCGCCTACCAGGCAAGTCTTATCAATCATCTGAGCGCCGGCACACCCCGCGCCCGCTAAGGAGCATTCCATGTCCAATCATCAGCACACGCTTATCATCGACGGCACCTCGGGCATCAGCGGCGACATGACCGTCGCGGCCCTGCTCGATCTGGGCGCCAGCGAGGAGCACCTGCGCGAACAGCTCGCCACACTGCCGGTTGACGGGTTTGAGGTTGCCGTTACACACGTAAACAAGCATGGCATCGACGCCTGCGACTTTGACGTTCAGCTGGCAGAGGAGCTCGAGAACCACGATCACGATATGGCCTGGCTCTACGGCAACGAAGCAGCTGCCGAGCACGAGCACCACCATCATGACCATGGTGAGCACGAACACTGCCATGAGCATGATCATGAGGCCCACGGCCATGGCCACGAGGGGCATCATCACGCCCACCACCATCACCATCGTTCTTTGGCGGACGTCACCGCCATCATCGACGGCTCGCAGCTAAGCGATGGCGCTAAGCGTCGTGCGCTCGCCATCTTTACCGCGCTCGCCGCCGCCGAGGCCAAGGCCCACGGCAAAACGCCCGAGACCGTCATGTTCCACGAGGTAGGCGCCGTCGATTCCATCGTCGACGTCTGCTCTGTCGCCATCTGCCTCGATGACCTGGGTATTGAGGACATCGTTGTCGAGTCGCTCTCCGAGGGCCACGGAACCATCCACTGTGCCCACGGCCTTATGCCCATTCCCGTCCCCGCTGTCGTCAACCTGTGCCAGGCGGGCAATATCGCCCTCATGCCTGCACCAGTCGCTGGCGAGCTCGTGACGCCCACGGGCGCCGCCATCGTCACCGCGCTGCGCACGTCCGACCAACTGCCCTCACGCTACCACATCGAAGCCGTCGGCTACGGCGCCGGCAAGCGCCCCTACGAGGGTTGCTCCGGCACGCTCCGCTGTCTGCTCGTTCACGTGGATGCATAGCCATGGATGCCCGCAAAGAAAAAAGCCGCGCCGCCATCGTTGCGGCGTTCTCCGAGCTGCTACGCGAAGAGGACTACGGCAAGATTACCGTCGGCGACATCATCGCGCGCGCTCACGTAGGCCGTGCGACATTCTACGGTCTCTTTAAGAGCAAGGACGACCTACTGTCCGAGCTCGTGAGCGACATCTGCACCCACGCCCTCGACGACGATGGCACTCCGCTCGACGACCCACTCGTGCAGGTCGAGCATATCCTCAACAACCTCTGGGAGCGCCGCCAGGGCGTTCGAGCCCTCGTAGCCGGCGCCGGCTCCCGCGTCTTCGCCGACTGCTTACGCAAGACCATCATGTCACGAGCAGCCGAAACCGTCCCTACCGACCCAAACGGCCCCGCCGGCACCATGGATCGCAGCTTCCTACTACACCACATAGCCTCAAGCTTCGTAGGAATGGTCCAATGGTGGGCCTGGCACAACTTTCAAGCAGATAAGGCCGAAGTAGCCAAAGACTACCTATCAGCCATAAAACCCCTCTTCGGCTAGACAGAACCCTCATCCCAAAGCACTGCCCCACCCCAAGGCACCACGCATCCCAAAGTGTCACTCGCGCCTCCAAGCGCCTAACAACAAAGTGCCCACCACATCCAAATTCAGATATATATGTTGGTTGCTTGTTCGAACGCAACTGGATTCCCGCAGGGTCCGGCATAGGTTAACTTTCCGCCGCACTCCGCAGGACGCAAGAAGCTCCCGCCGCACGAAGTGCGCAGCGGGAGCTTCTTGCATGTCCGAGGACGCGGCGGAAAGTTAACCTATGCCGGACCCAGGCGTTATATCAATTGTCTCGGACTAGAACATGCCCAAGAAACCATGCACAAAAAGCGCAGCCAGAGCGGCACCGACAAACGGAGCGATGCCAGGAACGAGCAGGCCGTACTTCCAGTTGTTGTCAGCCTTGTTCTTGATCGGCAGCACCTGATAGGCCATGCGAGGACCAAGGTCACGTGCCTGGTTCATGGCGAATCCGGTGATGCCGCCCATGCCCATGCCAACAGCCCAAACGATCAGACCGACGCAGATGGCGAGCATCAGAACGTTCTCACCAGCGCGGCTAGCGGCAGCAAGGATGGCGCTGATAAACACAAAGGTGCAGATAGCCTCGCAGAAGAAGTTGCGGGCATAGTTGGTGCCCTCGGTGGTGGGGTTGGTCGAGAAGATGTTGCGCTGGGCAATGGGGTCGACGACACCATCGGAAGCCTTGAACTCATCGGCATACATAAGCCACGCGATCACGGCACCCGCAAAGCCGCCGAGCATATCGGCAATCATGAAGGGGATGCAGCTGCTCCACGGCACCAGGCCGACGATGCACTGGGCAAGCACCATGGCGGGGTTCATGCACACGGCGCCGCCAAAGATAAACAGAGCAACCGAGATGCCAAAAGACCAGGTGGTGATGGCAAACATGTGGCCGGAGCCCTGATACTTGGTGCCCTTAAGCACGGTATCGCAGTGCACGCCCACGCCAAAGATGATCATGAGGGCCGTTGCGCCGAATTCGCAGAGGAGTTTGGTAAGCATAAAACCTTATCTTTCTTGTCGGTTATAAACGATTCGTTTGGGCCGCACGCTAGTGCTGCGCGACGACAACGCCCAGGCCATCGGGAATGACGGCCACCTTGGCATCGGCACCCTTCATCTCAAAGGCGAGCTTGAGCGCCTCATCGAGGGTGTTAACCGGCGTCATGTGCATATCCTTGATCATCTGGTGATCGCACAGGTCGGTAACCATGATCACAGGGTGATGCGCCAGGATGCGAGCGAAAATCTGGCTCGTCCACTGGTCGGGCAGGGTCTCGTCCTTAGGACGGTCGATGCAGGCGCGCTCAAACTCTGCCGGATCGTTATCGGCGATGTTGTGATAGAAGCCCTCGCCACCGTGACCGTCGGCACAACCGGCGACATCGATGATCACGCCGCCCTCGGGAAGTGTGGCCTCGGCAGCGCACATGCCCTTCACGGCCTGGTAGATGTTCTGATCGAGCGGATAGCCGCCGTTGGTGGTGATGGCAATCTCGCACTCGACGGGCTCAACGCCGGCAAGGCTCTTCACGAACTCGCAGCCAGCCTCGTGCGCCTTGTGGATATCGCCGGCAAAGGAGCCGATGACCTCGTGCTTGCCGTTGAGCACCACGTTAAGCACAAAGGCAAGGTGAGCCATCTCGGCAGCGGCAAACATGTCCTCGCTCACGTGGTTGTGGCACAGGTTGCCGGCACGCGAATGGGAATCGTTCACAAACTGACCATTGTGGTTGTACATGATGGTCTTGTAGCTGGCGATGCCAGGCAGGACGGACTTGCGGCTACCAGAGAAACCGGCAAAGAAGTGCGGCTCAATAAAGCCCTCGGCAAGCAGCAGATCGCAATCGGCAGCAATCTTGTTGATGATGCACTCGCCGCCAGAAGGCAGGGTGCCGATCTTTTTCATCATGCTGTCATCAGTCGCGACGTGCATAACGATTTCCTCGTTGGCAACGATCTCCTCGCCGTACTTGTTGACGAGTTCCTCGTGCGTCGACGGACGATGCATACCCGCAGCAACCAAAATACGCACACGAGCCTCGGGCGCAGCGGAGTGGATGTGATGCAGCAGAATAGGCATCGTTACACGCGAGGGAACGGGGCGCGTATGGTCGGAGCTAATAATGACAATATCCTTCTTGCCAGCACAAAGCTCCTCGAGCGAAGGCGAGCCATAAGGGTTGGCAAGCGACTCTTCTACCAGCTCTTCCTGCGATTTCGTGGTCTTAAACTCGTTTTGATGACCCTCCATCACACCCGCGAAGTTCTTATCCTCGAGCTCCAGATGCAACGTCTTGTGGTCAAACGGCAGTTCACATTCAAACAATGACGAGCGCCCTCTTCCTTTCAACTGACACACTAGATAAACCGTTGGAAGGATACGCCGCTCACCGAAAAACACCACCGTCCACCGAGTCATTAACACAACGTTCATATTTGACCCACAACAAAACGGCTGCGATACCAAACGGGACCGCAGCCGCCTGTAAAAGACACTATGGGCAGGATGGTCAACGCAATGCCGAGACGAACGCCCACCCCGATGGCATGCGCGCGTAAGTCATCTTGCATAAATACGTCAACTAATTGCATAAAATGGCGCATGGATTTCTAGCCGTAACAGGGTAGTACCCTCCGGAGCGTGCATTTTTGCGAGTATTCAGCATCGCGGGATAAGATTTTGGTGTCAAAAGTCTTTCAAAAGGTAGATAGTCCTCATGACTCGTCCCATCTGGATAGCATACGGCGAGAAACCAGCCATATATGAACGTCGCCAAAGCCCAATCACCGTGCAAAAGCATCAACAAAGGCAGCGAAAGCCGGCTATGGCCTTATGCATCAATCTTTGGCTGCTGAAAACTCCGCTTTTTGCACGTCGCCCCAAGCACCACCCTCACCCAGCGGCTGATCCGCCAAAGGTCGGACATCGCAGGGTCCGCCATAGGCTTACTTTTAGGCACACTCCACAGGACGCAAGAAACCCTCGCCGCACTCCGCATTAGGCGCGAAGCGCACTTTATTTTCATCAGCTTTAATCCCTGAAGACTGAGGACGAAGGGACCCGATGGGTTTCCCTCTGAATGCACTCCGCAGCACGAAGCCCCCTTATCCGCAGCTCCGAAGGAGCAGGATAAGGGGGCTTC
>URMR01000050.1 GCA_900548935.1 uncultured Collinsella sp. | reverse complement strand
TTCGGCTCCGTCCATCGCACTCCCCCGACAAACAGGAACAGGCCCGCCGGCAGTTAGTTGCCAGCGGGCCTGTTCCCGAAGTACACCGTTGAATCGCACAGAGGGGAGGAATGCGAATCAAACTCAACAGGGCAGGCTTTTTCATCGCCTATTGCCTGCTCCGTTGCTGAAACCAATATAGTTCGCCGTGGTTTACTTTGCAGCATCAATATCCGCCGCCATAGCTTCTCCATAAGTTAGCCCAAGTAAACTAAACCACCACAAAGGGGTAGGCACCTTTGTGGTGGTTTTGGCCACGGCAGAGCCGTTAGAGTCCGGCAAGCCAGCGACAGGCGGCCAAGTCGACGTGCACGGGATCGGTAAACGTCACACCCTCCCCCATTAAGAGCTCACGCTGAGCATCGGGGCCGCCAAAGGCAAAGCCCTCACAGATACGGCCGTCGGCAAACACCACGCGGTGACAGGGAATCTCGCCGGGGCGCGGATTGCTATGCAGGGCATACCCCACGTACCGCGCACTTCGTGGACGACCGGCAAGCAGCGCCACCTGGCCATACGTGGCTACCATCCCCTCGGGGATCTGCTCGACCACCTCGTACACCCGTTCAAAAAAGCCCTCAGACGTCATTGCTCGCTCCCTTCCACCCTGAAAAGCATAAACCACCGCAAAGGGGACAGGCACCTTTGTGGTGGTTTATGGCAGGTCGGTTAGTTGGCGGGCTGGAAGAAGGCTACGGCTACGGCGCCGGGGCCTACGTGGGTGCCGATGGTGGCACCAATGGTGTGAACGGGCAGTTCGCCCTCGGTGTGACCAGCCCACAGTGCCGCACTGTCCTCGATATACTTCTTGAGCACCGCATCCGAAAGGCCCGTATAGCCGAGCGCCAGCGGCATGGAAAAGTCGATGCCGCCTGCCTTTTCGACCTTCTGGTTGAGCAGGTTCCGGCCGTTCTTGGAGCCACGAGCCTTGCCCAGCTGCACGATCAGACCGTCCTCCGCTGCCACAACGGGCTTCACATTGAGCAACGTGCCCACAGCACCAGCCGCAGCAGACAGGCGACCGCCGCGAACGAGGTACTCAAGCGTCTCGAGCAGGCCGATGACGACTACACGGTCGCGCACGGCCTCGACAGCCGCCGCGATCTGAGCCGCGCCCTGGCCCTCGTCCACCAAACGCAGCGCGTACTCAACCAGCACGCGCTCGCCCAAGGTAACGTTATTGCTATCCACCACATACACATCGCCGCCCGGCGCCTCGGCAAGTGCGGTGCGGGCACTTTGGTTGGTACCCGAAAGCTTAGCGCCCACGGTAATAATCACTGCCTCATCGCCGGCCTCACGCGCCTCGGCAATAGCCTGCGAAAACGCGTACGGGTTGACCTGGCCGGTCTTAGGCAGCTCATCGCGCTCCACGAGCATCTCGTAAAAGCGCTGGTGATCGATGTCGACGCCATCCATGTACACATCGGTGCCAAAGGTGACGGACAGTGGCAAAACGGCCAATGCTGGGTGCTCGGCCGGTGACATATCGCTTGCGGAATCGGTAATAATACGGACGGACATAGCGAATCCTTTCTTGCGCAGGTCCCGCGCAGGGAATTTTGACAGCAAGCCCCGGCACGGCATACGCGCTCAAACGGGACTATGCAGTTGTTAATTGGAAGCAAATGCCTTGGCGGCCTTAGATCTCGCGCAGGGTGTTGAGAATCGTACGCAGCGACGCATACATCTGCTCGCGCTGTTCCACGCCCATGGCCTTACCGGTGGTGTCGAGCACTTCGCGAATGATGCGATCGGCCTCGCTCATGCTCTCGCCGCCCAGGGCAGTCAGGCGCACCGGGGCACGGTACTTAACGGCAGCATCGCCCGAGTCGTCGACCTCGACGTAGCCGCCCTCCTCCAGATGCGCGAGCGTGCGCGAGACGGCGGCGCGGGTCACGCCTGCCATGCGAGCGAGGTCGGCGCCAGTCAGGCCGTCCTTGCTGCGCTCAAGATAGTACAGGCACATAACGTCGGAGCCCTTGAGGCCCAGCCTTGCGCCCTCGGATGTCTTAATGCGCTGGATCTCCTTGTAGAGCCCGCTGATCAGTCCGACAAAGTCCTCGAAACGTGTCTCGTCGTTCTGCTGCATGGGAGACGACCGCCTTTCGCTTGCATAATGCTAACGGGTAAACATCTTAACCGTACTTATCGGCCGCCAGCCCTGCGCACCCTATTTGTTAACCCATCAACATAAAAACCACCACAAAGGGGACAGGCACCATTGTGGTGGTTTTGACCGTCGAGTTTGATCCGCAGACTTCGCTACAGCTCCACGCAGGGATTGTCGCGAGTCACAAGCGTCTTAACGACAACCGTCGCTCCCAGATAACGCTCGAGCAACTCAGCGAGGCGATCGATCGCGGCCTGGCAGTCCTTCATTCGCTCGGGCTCCACGCACTCAATCGCCAGGAACGCATCGGCCGAATCATCGGACAGAGCCGTTCGAACGCCGTCGCGCCAGTTCCAGCAGCGGCACACGGCGCCCGCATCATCGATATAGGCCAGCTCGCAGGGCAGCGTCGGATCGTCCGCCTCCTCGCCAAGCGGCAAGAACGCGTCGCCACCGTCGGTCACCTTCAGGCGAAGGTCTCCCTCGATCGCATGCAGATCCTCGCCTCCCACGGGCAGCGCGTAGGTCAGCGACACCGTGTTGTAAATATCCACCGCCGGCGTGATATGACCGACCGGCTTGCCCTTGAGCACGCGCTTAAGCAGGTTCTCAATCGAACAACGCGCACCCTTCTTAGTCTTGAACAGACGATACGCCTCGCGCCATGCCTTGACCGGTGCGTTCTCGCTGATAGTGTCGCTGGTCAGATGACGCTCCGCGTCGATATTGGCGCGGTCGAGCAACGCCGCAATCGCATCCGCGTCCTCTTGAGGAATCTGAGCCGCGGGCTTCATGCCCTTCACAACCACAACGCCGACCGCTGCCCGCGGAAACAGCTCCCAGAATGAATCCTCGGCAATAAAGCTCTTCACACATGCTCCCTTCACGATTCGCGCCAACGCGAGCGCCTAAACAAAAAGCGCCCTTACAACGACCACCTTCAAAGTCCTACGGTGCCGTCACAAGAACGCTTACGCTGTCCCCATCCGGAGAAGGGGACGATATGTCAGGCGTATTGTAACCCGAGTCATCCACGTGAGCAAAACCACCACAAAGGTGCCTGTCCCCTTTGTGGTGGATATGGACTCACGGCGAAGCTAGTGGCGGAGTCCCAGCAGGCCGCGGCCGCGATGACGGGCCTCGGCGGACACCTGGGCGTGCGGGCCGGCGGCTTTGACGGACTCGGGCAGGTGCGAGTACTTCTTCTCGAAGTTCTCCTCGAACATCACCGCCAGGTTGTGCGCGGCCTCGTCGTAGCGCGCGGTGCTCTGCCAGTATTGGCGCGGCACCAGGATGCCATCGGGCACGCCGTGGCACGTCGTGGGAATGTCGACGTTAAAGATGTCGTCGTGCACGAACTCGCTGTCCTCAATGGTGCCGTCGAGGGCGCGCGCGACCAGCGAGCGCGTGTAGGCCAGCTCGATGCGATGACCCACGCCGTAGCCGCCGCCGATCCAGCCGGTGTTGACCAGGTACACGCGCGTGCGGCCGTCGGCAATGCGCTCGCCAAGCATCTTGGCGTAAACCATGGGGTCGAGCGGCATAAACGGCTCGCCGAACAGCGAAGAGAACGTGGGCGTGGGCTCGGTGACGCCGACCTCGGTGCCGGGAATCTTAGCCGTAAAGCCCGTCACAAAGTGGTACATGGCGGCGTCGGCCGTCAGGCGCGAGATGGGCGGCAGCACGCCAAAAGCGTCGCAAGTCAGGAACAGCACGACACTCGGAGTGGTGCCCATGCCCTTAGTCCACGCGTTAGGAATGTGCTCCACGGGATAGGCCACGCGCGTGTTGTGCGTGATCGAGATGTCGTCGTAGTTGGGCTTGCGGTTCTCGTCGAGCACCACGTTTTCGCAAATGGCGCCAAAACGGACGGCGTTGAAGATCTCGGGCTCGTGGAAGGCGTCCAGGCCCTCGCATTTGGCGTAGCAGCCACCCTCGATGTTGAAGATGCCCATGTCGGACCAACCGTGCTCGTCGTCGCCGATCAGCAGGCGCGTGGGATTGGCCGAAAGCGTGGTCTTGCCGGTGCCGGACAGGCCAAAGAACACGGCGGTCTCGTGCGTGACGGGATCCATGCTGGCCGAGCAATGCATGGGCAGCACGTCGTCCTCGACAGGCAGCAGGTAGTTCATGACACTGAAGATGGACTTTTTGATTTCGCCGGAGTAGCCGGTACCCGCGACCAAAATCACGCGCTCCTGGAAGTTGATGACCACGGCGGCACTGGAGTTGAGGCCCTTGATGGCAGGGTCGCACTGGTAGCCAGGTGCGGCGAGCACGCAAAAGTCCGGCTCGCCGGTGCGTGCGATTTCACGAGCGAGCGGACGGGCGAGCATCTGCTTAATAAAGAGCGCCTGGCTGGCACGCTCACAGGCGACAAGCAGGCGGCGCGTATGGTTGCGGTCGGCACCGGCCATACCGCGAGTGACGAACACATCACGCTCGTTGAGATAGTCGACGATGCCGGCCTTGATGGCCTCATAGCTCTCGACGGACAGCGGACGGTTGACCGCGCCCCAGGCAATCTTGTCGTGAACATCGGGGGTGTCAACGATAAAGCGATCGTTGGGCGAACGGCCAGTGCGCTCCCCCGTCTCGATCACGAGTGCGCCATTGGAAGCCATACGGCCCTCTTTGCGACGAATAGCGTGCTCGACAAGCTCTGCCGCCGGCAGGTCCACCAGCAGGCGGGGCTGATTCTCGGCGGGATCTTCAACGAGCGTAATACCAAAGTTGGACAAAACTTCTGCAGGGGTAACACCAGGCATGAGGCCTCCTTTAAAAACGCGACACATGGACGCGGCGCGCACTTTACTCACGTAAAGCCCGTTGTACCCGATATGCAAAAACGTTTTTGCGGCAATGGTGAAGCGCCCGCCCAACGGTCAAAAATCGCAGACAAGCGGCCTAGCCATTGGGGACACTCTTGGACAGGCAACAACCATGGAGTGCCCCAGGATGCCGGCACTTAGGGACGTTCCCAAAGTACCGGCACATAAGGAACGTCCCTAAGTGCCGACTACTGAATGGCGCCGCCGAAAATATTGAACAACCTGTTCAAAAACACGAGCAAACGCCGTCGTGTCTATACTAGAGCGCAGCAATAGAAAGGACTCCGCCTTGAGCATCTCGCCTCTCGATAATATTCGTCGCGCCATCGCCCGTCGCAATGGCGTCGCCGACCCCGCCGTAGCGAGCAGCGGCACCGCAAAGGCCCAGGGCGGACGCATCGAGAACGGCCTGTTCCCCGCCTCCCACACGGCCGAAGAGCTCGCGCGCATCCAGGAGCTGAGCCAGCGCAACGCCGGCGGCCCCGGCAGCGGCCAGGCCACGCGCCGTCGCCGAGAGCGCGATCGCGAGCCCGGCCCCATCCACCGCATGGTCAACGCCTGGTGGAACCGCCTGCTCGGCGCTGTCTACGGCGGCGGCTTCTCCACGCAGGAAGCCGAATACGAAGAGCACGCCACCTGTCGCGACTATCTTTGGAACACCCTCGGCACCGCCGTATGGGGCATGGCGTTTCCGCTGCTCACCATCGTGTCCACGCAGCTTGTGGGCGCCGAGGAAGCCGGCAAGTTCTCCATCGCCTTTGTCACCGGCACGCTCATCATGATTGCGTGCAACTACGGCGTGCGCAATTTCCAAGTCTCGGATATCGACGAAACGTCGTCCTTTGCCTCCTACCAGCTCAACCGCTGGCTTTGCGGAGCGCTCGCCCTAGGCTGTGGCCTTGCATACAGCAGCGCCCGCGGCTACGACGCGCACATGGCGACGATCGGCCTGGGCGTCTACCTCTATAAGGTGATCGACGGCGTGGCGGACGTGTACGAGGGCCGCCTGCAGCAGGCCGATAAACTCTACCTGGCCGGCATGAGCCAAACGCTGCGCTCCGTCGGCGTCATCGCGGTCTTTAGCGTGGCGCTGTTCCTTACGCGCAGCATGCCCATCGCGGCCATGGCCATGGGTGTCACCGCGATTGCCTCGCTCGTGCTGGTCACCGCGCCGCTCGCCCTGCTCGAGACCGAAAAATCGCGCCGCGTGAGCCTGCGCGAAGTCGGCCACCTCTTTGCGCAGTGTGCCCCGCTCTTTGGCGCGCTCTTTTTGTTCAACCTTATCGAGAGCATGCCCAAGTTTGTTATGGAAGGTGCGCTGGCTTACAAATATCAGCTGTACTTTAATGCCCTGTTCTTTCCGGCACAGGCCATTTTGCTGAGCATTGGTTTTATCTATAAACCGCAGCTCTTGCGTTTGTCGAGCATTTGGGCGAACCCGCGCAAACGCCGCCGTTTTGACTTGATTATTATTGCCGTTATGGCGCTGATCGTGGCCATCACCGGCGTGTGCGCCGCATTTATGGCCGGCCCCGGCATTCCCCTCATGAGCTTTATGTACGGCCTCAACTTTGAGCGCTACCGCACGCTGGCACTGCTGATGGTTGTCGCTGGCGGCATCACCGCGGCCATCGACTTTATCTACGCCATCATCACAGTGCTGCGCCACGCCGGCGACGTCACCAAGATCTACCTGATCTGCTTTGCCGTGAGCGTGGTGCTCCCGGTGATCTTAATCAACCTGCTGGGCCTTATGGGTGCCGTCGTAAGTTACCTGGCCATCATGGCCCTACTGCTGGTGCTGTTGATTGTCGAATACGCCCATATCCGTCAGCGCATCGAGCGAGACCGGAACCCGTACGGAGCCTAATTAGCTGCCCCCGGTCACCGGAATTTGCGATGGAATTACCCCGGCTGGGGTCTTGTTGCGGACAATATGCATCACGCAAGACTAAGTGAGTAGACTTTTACCGAATCCCCGACCACACCGACAAAGCACAAGTCTGTGACCTGCGGTTTTGTTGAGGCAAATATGTTGGGTGCTCGGCATTTCCAAAAAAGTCTACTCACTTAGCCAGCGGGCAGCCAAATGATCATTTAATCCCCGTCCCAGAAAAATCATTTGATGGGCAGAAGGACAAAAGTAGCCAAAAAGTCCCGTCCCAAATTAGCTACCCTTTGCACCGATTACTCGCCAGGAAGAATGTTCGCGTAGAACTCTGCCCCGTCGTCCAGGCGCAGGATGCCTACGCGGCCGAACTCGGAGCCCGTGGCCGCCGCGCAGTCGATATCGATGCGATCGGGCACACCGGCGGTATCCTCGCCACCAAGGCGCACAATCTGCCCGCGGCCCGACTCCTCATCGAGCCCCGCCAGGCCGCCGACCTCGCAATAACGCCCCAGCGACACCGTGGGCGTGTGGCCGCTCACCACGACCGGACCCTTGCCCTCGGCAGAGATCAGCCCCGTCGGGGCATCCCAATAGCCATGGCGAATCCACAGCAGGTCATCGGACGACTGCACGGCGAGCATTTGCTGCAGTAACTCGCGATCGGCATCGACCGCTCCCCTGCCGTCGCCGCAATCAACACCATGCTCAAGCAGAAACGCACGCGCCGCCTCGGTCTGAATGCCGGCGTGCACCAGCAGATACGGACGCTCAGCAGTCTCTGCCACCGCATAGAGCGGCAGGGCAGCAGCCCAGCGCACCAGTTCCTCGTATGCCTCAAACTCCATTTCGTTGAGCTGCTGGCGCGTGGTCCAACCGCCGTTGATATCCCAGGTCTCGGCATCGAGCGGGTCCTGGTCAATGATCGCGTCGAGCATAATCTGCTCGTGGTTACCCTTAAGCACGCGAGCGTTGGGCAGCGACCGCACCAAATTGATGACACCGACCGGATCGGGACCGCGGTCGATCATGTCACCCAGCACATACAGCGTGTCGTCGGACGTCAGCGAGATCTTGGAAAGGGCCTCGTCCAGCGCGCGCACGTGCCCGTGAGCATCAGATGTCACATAGATCGCCATGGAACGCCTTTCCCTGCATTACGGCCGAAGCCCGATGCCACGACTAAAACTTCAAGTTGAACTTAAACGTTACCCATTGTACTCCGATGCAATAAAGCTGGAAAGTACCGCAAGCCGTCAACGATCACCAGCGGCCGCCCACACGCCCCGGAAATACCGCCTCACCAGCATCAACACTCCACCCAGCGCCTCACGCGCCCCGGCCTCATGTCGATAATGTGAACGCCCGCGGCTCGGCCCCGTAAACCCACCACCTTTGGGTACAAATAAGCACAGACAATTGACCGTGCCACGCAAACCACCCAGGAGCGGACACTATCCATGAACCAGATCCTTCTTTTTATCGGCCTCGTCATCATTTTGTGCCTGACCATCAAACCCGTCGGCAAAAAGCTCCCCTTCCCCACCCTGCTCATCTTTATCGCGCTCGGCATGCTGTTGGGCGTCAACGGCCCGGCGCACATCGACTTTAGCGACTACGCGCTCACCGAAACCGTCTGCAGCACGGCGCTGCTGTTCATCATGTTCTACGGCGGCTTTAACACCAACATCGACCGTGCCAAGCCCGTCGCCGCGCCCGCGGTGCTGCTGAGCACGCTCGGCGTCGTCATCACTGCCGGCATCGCCGGCGCGTTTGCACACTTCGTGCTGGGCTTCGACTGGATCGGCGGCCTGCTGCTGGGCTCGGTCGTGGCGTCGACCGATGCGGCGAGCGTCTTTAGCGTGCTGCGCGAGCACAGCCTGTCGCTGAAAGATGGCACCGACTCGTTGCTCGAGGTCGAATCGGGCTCCAACGACCCTGTCGCCTACATGCTCACCGCGGTACTTGCCACCCTCGCAGCGGGCGGCGACATTAACATCCCTGTGCTGCTGGCCAAGCAGATCATCCTGGGCGTGGGGCTGGGCCTTGCCATCGGCTGGACATCCAGCCGCCTGATTGAGCGCGCACACGCAACGGCCGAGGGCGCGCAGACTATCTTTTTGTTCGCCGTGGCAATCGTCGCCTACGCACTGCCGAGCTATCTGGGCGGCAACGGCTTTTTGGCCGTATACCTGGCAGGCATTGTGCTGGGTGCGAGCGACATCACCGGCAAGGTCGAGATGGCGCATTTCTTTGACACCCTTACCGAGATGGCCGAGATGACGATCTTCTTCTTGCTCGGCCTGCTCGTGACGCCCGCGCGCCTGCCGCAAATGCTGCTACCGGGCCTGGCACTCATGGCGTTTATGCTCCTTGTGAGCCGCCCCATCGCCGTCGGCCTGCTGTTGGCGCCCTTTAAGACCAATCCTCGCCAAGTCGCGCTCGTAAGCTGGGCGGGTCTGCGCGGCGCGGCTTCGGTCGTATTTAGTCTTTTTGCCGTGGTGACCGGTGTTCCCGGCGGGCACGACCTGTTTGACCTGGTCTTTGTGATTGCCGTGTCGAGCATTGTGGTGCAGGGATCGCTGCTGCCGGCGGTGGCGAAAAAGCTCGACATGATCGATGCGGCCGGCGATGTGCGCCGCACCTTTAACGATTACCGCGATGAGGACGGCATGTCGTTCGTCAAGCTCAAGGTGGGCGCGGGCCATCCGTTTGCCGGTCGCTCGCTCGCCGACATTGGCAGCGCGACGGACATGCTCGTGGTCCTGGTGCTGCGCGACGGCGCGCACCCGGTGCTGCCCAACGGGGATACCGTGATCGAGGAGGGCGACCTGTTGGTGATGGCTGCCCCGACGTTTGAAGAGCGTGCCGAGGTTACGCTGCGCGAGGTCACCGTGACACCCCACGGTCGCCTGGCAGGGCTGCGCCTGCGCGATGTGCCACAAGGCAAGCATCCCTTTATCGTGGTGATGCTCAAGCGCGACGGCCAAACCATCATCCCCGACGGCAACACCCTCATTTACGCCGGCGACGAAGCCGTCATCGCCACCCTGGCGTCGTAGCCATCCTCACCCACAAGTTGCGGTGAAATAGGGACTGAATAGGCCTTCTAGCAGCCTAAACAGTCCCTATTTCACCGCAAGTTATTGAGGGGATAAGGTTGAGGGATGGCTATGGCTACCAGTCCTCGTCTGCGCCGTAGTCATCGTCCGCGCCATCGTCGACGGCAAAGTCTCGGAGGTTAAGGCCTTCGCGTTCGGCTCGGGCTAGGAGCTCTTGGGGCGACTCGTCCTCGATATCCATCACGTCGAGCATGGCGGCCGGAAAGCCCACGCCCGCCGCAGACCCCGCGCGGTCGAGCAGGCTCTCGCGCAGCTGATCTACGTCAACTTCGATCTTCATGGTGAAACCTCCTACCAGGCAATCGCGACCGAACAAACCGCACACCCCAAATGATGTGCAATAAATCCCAGATACGGCCATAATAAAACAATGAACATCAGGGAGGTTGCGGACGATGGATAAGCTCGATGCCATGACGGAACAAGTCAGGGACTTTTGTGATGCACGCGACTGGCGCAAATATCACACGCCAAAAGAGCTTGCCATAGGCATGGCGACTGAGTCCTCCGAGCTCCTTCAGCTCTTTCGTTTTGTGAGCGACGAGCGCATTGCAGAAATGCTCGAAGACACTGAACAGCGCCAAGCCATCGAAGACGAGGTCACCGACACGCTCATCTTTCTCCTGCGTTTTGCCGATTTAAACGGAATCGATCTCCCAACTGCACTCTCGTCCAAACTCATGCGCAATGGCGAGCGTTACCCCATCAACGCATCATCTGACGAATACAGAAAGGCGGAACACCGTGAGTAGCGAGTTCGCTCTTCGGCAATACACGCTTCCCCTACCCAAGCCCTTCGAAACAAGCGAATCACTACAAGACTTTGGCACGCCAGAACCCGGGGCTCACCATGACGAAAGCTGGCCTGTTCTCTACATCCTGACCAACAGTAAAAAGAAGACGGCATACATTGGCCAAAC
>URMR01000049.1 GCA_900548935.1 uncultured Collinsella sp. | reverse complement strand
TCAGAATGGGATGTGCTTTCCTTTTGCGGTCTTTGGCGGAAACTGCGTCCCAGATCCCGCGCTCAGAACGGGATGCATTTTCCGTTCGAGGCCTCGAACGGAAAATGCATCCCAGTCTTTTGCGAAAAACGGGATGCGCTTTCCGGCCGCCTACTTCCGGCGCATATGTACATCTTGGCGCGCCATCTCGGGCCCGCCCAGACATTCCTTCCGCTTTTGCGCCACTTTACAGACCGTTCGGTCGTCTGTCCGCACGCGCGGGTATACTCAAAACAATACTTTTCCTATGCAATACGATGCAGGCTTGGCCTGCACGATCCGAAGGGGGCAGTGATGGAGAGGATACTCGGCGTTAATCTCTCTGGCTGGTTTATTCCCGAGCCTTGGGTGACCCCGTCGCTATACGCGGCGACCGGTGCATCCAACGCGGCCGAGCTGCAGGAGGCTATGGGCACCGCCGCCTATAACGAGCGCATGCGCCGTCATTACGAGACGTTTGTGAGTGAGGATGATTTTCGCCGCATGGCGCAGATTGGCCTCAATGCCGTGCGTTTGCCGGTGCCCTGGTATGCCTTTGGCTCACAGGAGTCCGATGCGTCCTACATCTCGGTTGTCGACTACATCGACCGTGCAATTGAGTGGGCTGCCAAGTACGATATCCGCGTGCTGCTCGATCTGGCGACGGTGCCCGGTGGCCAGGGCGATTCCAATGACTCGCCCGCTACGCCGGAGGCTGTTGCCGAGTGGCATTCGTCCACCAACGGTCGTCATGTCGCACTCGACGTGCTCGAGCGCTTGGCCGATCGCTACGGCGAGGCCGAGAGCCTGCTGGGCATTGAGCTGTTGGATACGCCGCAGATGAGTGTCCGCAAGAGTCTCTTTACTATGACGGACGGCATTCCGGCCCACTACCTGCGCAATTTCTATCGCGATGCCTACGAGCTCGTCCGTTCGTATATGCCCGAGGATAAGATCGTCGTCTTCTCGTCTTCGGGGTATCCCAGCGAGTGGAAGCATTTTATGCGCGGCGCCAAGTACAAGAACGTCTACATGGACCTTCACCTGTACCATTACCGCGACGAGTATGCACTCGACATCACGAGCCCCCGCGGGCTGACGACGGCGATTTCGCGTAACAAGCGCGAGCTTAAAGAAGCGATTTCGACTGGGTTCCCCGTGCTGGTGGGCGAATGGTCGGGTGCGGCGATCTTTGCCAACTCGTCGGTTACGCCCGAGGGCCGCAATGCCTACGAGCGTGTGTTTATCGCCAACCAGCTGGCTTCGTTTGCGCCGGCTGCCGGTTGGTTCTTCCAAACGTGGAAGACCGAGAAGCGCATTGCAGCATGGGACGCCCGCGCGGCGCTCGGTACACTCGAGCGTGGCATGATTGAATAGGTTGATATGACGCAAAACAGCGCCCATACGGGCAAACTCTATGTGGTCGGCACGCCCATCGGCAACCTGGGCGACCTGTCCCCGCGCGTTGGCGAGGCGTTTGCCGCCGCCGATGCCATCTGCTGCGAAGACACGCGTGTGACCTCAAAGTTGCTGATGCACCTAGGCATCTCCAAGCCGCTTGTTCGTTGCGACGAGAATGTGATCGCCAGCCGCGCCGCCGGCCTGGTCGACCGTCTGCTGGCGGGGGAGACCCTCGCCTTTGCCTCGGACGCCGGCATGCCGAGCGTGTCCGATCCCGGCCAGGCGCTGGTCGAGGCGGCACGTGAGGCCGATGTGCCCGTCGAAGTTATTCCCGGGCCCTCTGCTTGCGTCACGGCGCTCGTTTCGTCCGGCATTCCCTGCGAGCATTTTTTCTTCGAGGGCTTTTTGGGCCGAAAGCACGGCGACCGTGTGCGCCGTTTGCAGCGCCTTGCCGTGGTGCCCGGCGCACTCATCTTCTACGAGTCTCCACATCGCATCGTGGCGACGCTCGAGGCCGTGGCGGAGGTCTTTCCCCAGCGTGAGGTTGCCGTCTGCCGCGAACTCACCAAGCTGCACGAGGAGGTCTTGCGCGGGCCCGCTGCCCAGCTCGCCGAGGAACTGCGTGCTCGCGGCGAGGTAAAGGGCGAGATTGTGCTGGTCATCGCGCCGCCGAGCGAGGATGAGGAGGCCGGTATCGTGCCGGTTGACGCCGCGGCAGCGGATCCCGACGAGGCCCTGCGCGAGGATATCCGCGCCGCGCTCGAGGAGGGGGAGCCCGCCTCTGCGGTGGCCAAGCGCCTGTCTCAGAAGTATTCGCGCCGCAAGCGCGATGTCTATGCCATGGTGCTCGATATGCAATAGATGGAGGATATCCAGCCCTTGCGCTAGAATCATCCCCTGTATGCAACGTTTTTTCTGGAGGACAAACCCCATGGATCAAAGCAAGCCTTCGTTCTTTATCACGACGCCCATCTACTACGTCAACGCCGATCCGCACCTGGGCACGGCTTATTCCACCATCATTGCCGACGTTCAGGCTCGCTATCGCCGCTCTGCCGGCTATAACGTCAAGTTCCTGACCGGCATGGACGAGCACGGCGAGAAGGTCGCCGAGGCTGCAGCCAAGCACAACATGACGCCGCAGGAGTGGACCGACAGCCAGGCTCCGCACTTCAAGGAGCTTTGGAGCAAGCTCGAGATCTCCAACGACGACTTCATTCGTACCACCGAGCCGCGCCAGCATCATGCCGTGCAGTACCTGTGGGAGCGCATGAAGGAGTCCGGTTACCTGTATAAGGGCAGCTATGACGGCTGGTACTGCGTGCCCGACGAGACCTACTTTACCGATACGCAGGTCCAGAAGGGCGACGAGGAGTACGGCAGCGTCGGCCAGCACCTGTGCCCCGATTGCCACCGTCCGCTCGAGCGCGTGCAGGAGGAGTCCTATTTCTTTAAGCTCTCTGCGTTCCAGGACAAGCTGCTCAAGCTCTATGACGAGCACCCCGACTTTGTCGAGCCTGCGTTCCGCATGAACGAGGTACGTAGCTTTGTCGAGGGCGGTCTTAACGACCTTTCCGTGAGCCGCACGAGCTTTGACTGGGGCATTCAGGTCCCGTTCGACGAGGGCCACGTGACCTACGTGTGGTTCGACGCGCTGCTCAACTATATGACGGCCGTCGGTTACGGTGTCGACACCGACGAGGCGCGTGCCGAGCTGGCCTATCGCTGGCCCGCCCAGTTCCACATCGTGGGTAAGGACATCATCCGCTTCCACTGCGTCATTTGGCCCGCCATGCTCATGGCCATCGGCGAGGCTCTGCCCGAGCACGTCTTTGCCCACGGCTTCCTGACCGTGCGCAATGCCGAGACCGGCAAGGCCGAGAAGATGTCCAAGAGCCGCGGCAACGCCATCGCTCCGCAGGACGTTATCGACATGCTGGGTGTCGAGGGCTATCGCTATTACTTTATGACCGACGTCGTCCCCGGCACCGACGGTGCCATCAGCTTCGAGCGCATGGAGCAGGTCTACAACGCCGATCTGGCCAACAGCTGGGGCAACCTCATTTCGCGTTCGCTCAACATGAGCGCAAAGTACTTTGACGGCTGCGCCCCGGCTAAACCGGCGTCTGTCGACGCGTTCGACAACCCGCTGGCAAAGATTGCCGATGGCCTGGTCGATCGTTACATGGCCAAGATGGACGTGCTCGATTACGGTGGAGCCAAGGACGAGGTCATGGAGCTCATCCACGCCGCCAACCACTACATCGAGGACTCCGAGCCCTGGGCACTTGCCAAGGACGAGGCCAAGGCTGACGAGCTGGCGTTTGTGATCTACAACCTGCTCGAGGCCATCCGCATCGCCGCTCACCTGCTGATGCCGCTCATGCCCCAGACCTCTGCCGAGGCTCTGCGCCGCCTGTCCTGCGAGGAGGAGGCCACGAGTGACGACCTCAAGGGCATTTGCGCTTGGGGCCTGCTTGCCGGTGGTCAGCCCGTCGAGAAGGGCGAGCCGCTGTTCCCGCGTCTGGGCTAAGCCGCTGCGCGCCATATCGGCAATTTGCTGTTTAGATGTAAGGGCATGGCCGCAACGGTCCATGCCCTTTTGCTTCAAGACGCCGCCACCATGCTAAGGAGGCAACTATGACAACTTCGCCTTTGGCAAACCCCACGGCAACAAGGGAGCTGCTGGAGGAGTTTGGCCTTGCGACCAAGCATCGCCTGGGCCAGAACTTCCTGATCGACAACCATGTAATTGAGCGCATTTGCGAACTTTCCGAGCTTGCGGGCGATGAGCGCGTGCTCGAGGTTGGCCCGGGCGTTGGCACGCTCACGCTTGCGCTGCTGCAGGAGGCGGCGTGCGTCACGTCGATCGAGGCAGATCCCGAGCTCGAACCGGTGCTCGATGCCCACGCCGCCGACTACGCCAACTTCCGCTTTATCATGGGCGACGCGCTCAAGGTGACGCCGGAGCAGATTGAGCAGGTTGCGGGCGGTGAGCCGACGGTATTTGTCGCGAACCTGCCCTATAACGTGGCGGCGACGATCATCCTGCAGTTCTTCCAGACGATGCCCGCGCTCAAGCGCGCCGTCGTCATGGTTCAAAAGGAGGTTGCCGATCGCATTGCCGCAGTGCCCGGCAACAAGACCTATGGCGGCTATACGGCAAAGCTCGGCCTGTATGCGCAGGTTACGGGTCGCTTTGAGGTGCCGCCGCGTTGCTTTATGCCGGCGCCGCACGTGGACTCGGCCGTCGTGCGTATCGACCGTGTTGACGGCGTGGTGCCCGAAGGACTCGATCGCGAGTTTGTGGCCCGCGTGATCGACGCTGCATTTGCTCAGCGTCGCAAGACCATCCGCAATTCCATGAGCGCCAACGGCTTTGCCAAGGACGTGCTCGATTCTGCCTTTGTGGCTTGCGATATCGCGCCCACCACGCGCGCCGAAACGCTTGATGCTGCCGACTTTGTCCGTCTGGCCCAGGAGCTAATCCATGATGCCTAATGCCGAAGGCGTGACGTTTACCAAGAAAAAGAAGACGGTTGCTTGTCCCGTGCCCTTGGCACCGCTTGCCGACACGCATGCGCATCTGCTTTCGTTCTGGGGCAAAGAAGTGCCCGAGACGCTCGTGCGCGCCAAAGCCGCGGGCGTCGACCTGTTGGTGACGATGCTCGACCCCATCGCCGACAAGCGCAGCGTGGCGGACTATAGCGACTGGCTGGTGCGCGAAATTCTGCCGATGCGGGATATTCCGCAGATCAAGTATCTCGCTGGCGTTCACCCCTATGGCGCGCCGGATTATACCGACGACATTCACGCGCAGGTTGTTGCTGCGCTTGATGACCCTTTGTGCATCGGCATCGGCGAAATCGGTCTGGACTACCACATGGATTACGACGACGACATCGTGCCGGCG
Organism: uncultured Collinsella sp.; assembly: GCA_900548935.1. Lineage (GTDB taxonomy): Bacteria > Actinomycetota > Coriobacteriia > Coriobacteriales > Coriobacteriaceae > Collinsella. The sequence continues at coordinate 5,643 of URMR01000049.1, read as the reverse complement.
CCTCATAGCGTGCAGATTGATTGCATGGCACGTCAGCTCGAGGTTGCCGTGCGTCGCAATGTGCCGGTGGAGCTGCACCTGCGGCACGAGGACTCGGATGGGGGGCGCACCTCGCATATGGATGCGTACAACGTGCTGCGCGAGGTGGGTGTGCCTCAGGCCGGTTGCGTGCTGCACTGCTTTGGCGAGGATCGCGCCACGATGGAACGCTTTGTGGGTTTGGGCTGCTATATCGCCTATGGTGGCGCGGCCACCTTTAAGCGCAACGACGACGTGCGCGAGGCGTTTGCGGCAACTCCGCTCGATCGCATTTTGTTCGAGACGGATTGCCCGTATATGGCGCCGGAGCCCATTCGTGGTCTTGAGTGCGAGCCGGCAATGATTTCTATCACGACAAACACGCTGGTCAACGACCGTGTCGATCGTACCAGCGAGGATGCTGAGGCAATCGCGCGAGCAGCTTGGGAAAATGCCTGCAAACTTTTTCAAAAATAGTTCTTGCGTTCGCGATGGTGCTCCGTTATTCTAATTCCTGCACGCGGGCGTGGCGGAATTGGCAGACGCGTACGGTTCAGGTCCGTATGGGGGCAACCCCATGAAGGTTCAAGTCCTTTCGCCCGCACCATTAAATGAAAGAGCTCCCAGCAATGGGGGCTTTTTTGTTATGGGTCTCTTGTTGATGTCACGTGGCTGCTTCGTGCGGGTATCCTAATGCCAACGTGTGCCTATCAGAGGAGAGACCATGCTGTTTTCCGGTATCATCGCCGCCCTTACCAGCCTTTTGATTCCCATCATCATCCTGTTGCTGCTGCTTCCCAGCGCCTGCTATGTCGTTGAACAGCAGCATGCTGTGATCATCGAACGCTTAGGCAAGTTCAACCGCATCGTCAACGCGGGCTTCCACATGAAGGTACCCGTGATTGACCGCAAAGCCGCCACGGTGAGTCTACGCACCATGAAAAACGGTTTTGGTATCGACGTTAAGACTCAGGATAATGTGACCATCGGCCTTGAGGTCTCGGCTCAATATCACGTGAGCTATGACATGGGTGCTGGCCCGGCGGATTCGGGCATCTACAAGAGCTACTACATGCTGCAGGAGCCCGTCGACCAGATGCGTGACTTCATCACCGACGCCCTGCGCTCTTCGATTCCCGTCTACACACTCGATGAGGTCTTTGCCAAGAAGGATGACATCGCCAAGGATGTCAACGCTACCGTTTCCGAGCAGATGGCCGCCTACGGCTTCACCCTCGTGTCGACGCTCATCACCAAAATCGCACTGCCGACCGAGGTCGAGAACTCCATGAACGACATCAACGCCGCCCAGCGCAAGCGCGCTGCGGCACAGGAGCTCGCCGAGGCCGACCGCATCAAGCGCGTCACCGAGGCGACCGCCGAGGCTGAGGCTATGGAAAAGGCGGGCGAAGGCATCGCTAACCAGCGCAAGGCCATCGCGCTGGGCATCAAGGATTCGCTCGAGATTATCCAGGAGACGGGCGTCGGCAACGACGAGGCCAACCAGCTGTTCATGTTTACGCAGTGGTCCGAGATGATGACGGAGTTCGCTCGCACGGGTAAAACCTCGACGGTCGTGCTGCCGAGCGATTTCTCGCAGTCGGCCTCGATGTTCGAGCAGATGTTGACCGCCGACAAAGTGCAAAACGATTCGAAGGAGTAGACGCGCGTGAAATACACCGTCGTTTGCGTTGGTAAGCTCAAAGAGCGCTTTTGGAAGGACGCGTGCGCTGAGTACACCAAACGCCTAGGTGCCTATGCCAAGGTAGATATGCGCGAGGTTGCCGATATCGATCCGGCCAAGGCGGGCGGCGTGGATGCCGCGCGCGACAAGGAGGGGGCGGCAATTCTTGCTGCATTGCCGTCTCGAGCGCATGTGATCCTGCTGGCTATCGAGGGCAAGGAGCGTTCGAGCGAGGAGCTCTCGGCCCGTCTCGATGACCTCATGCTGCGAGGCAACAGCGACATCGCTTTTGTAATCGGCGGATCGGACGGCGTGAGCGATGACGTGCGCGCTCGAGCCGACGAGATGCTCAGCTTTGGACGCATTACCTTGCCGCATAACCTGGCGCGCGTGGTGCTGCTGGAGCAGGTTTACCGCGCCTGCAAGATCAGCCGTGGCGAGCCGTATCACAAATAGGTCGGCAATACGAAACAATGGCGTGGGACAATACCTTTCGTTTTGAGGAATGTGTCTGAAAGGACTATGAGATATGAAGATTGGATTTGTCGGTTTTGGCAATATGGCGAGCGCTATGGCCGATGGCTGGATCGCCGCCGGTGTGGCTGCGAGCGATATGTGCGCCTGCGCGGGCCGCTACGACGCCTTGGTTGAGCGTTGTGAGACGCGTGGGATGGTTGCCTGCTGTGATGCGGCGGAGGTTGTCGCCGCATCCGATATCGTGGTCGCTGCGGTCAAACCGTACATGATCGAGAAGGTATTCGCCCCGCTCAAGGATGCTCTTGCCAAAAAGGTCGTTCTGTCGGTTGCCTGGACCTGGGACAGTGCCAAGTGGGAGCAGGTCCTGCCGGGCGTCGCGCATATCTCGACGGTGCCCAACACGCCGGTTTCGGTGGGCGAGGGCGTCATCGCCTGCGAGAAGTCCTCTACGCTCAACGGCGAGCAGCGTGCCGTGGTGCTCGACCTGCTCGGTAAGCTTGGCACCGTCGTCGAGCTCGACACGAGCCTGCTGTTTGTGGGCGGTACCGTGGGCGGTTGCGCCCCGGCATTTGTCGCCATGGCGATCGAGGCCCTGGGCGACGCGGCCGTCAAGCACGGTATCCCGCGCGCCGATGCCTATCGCATTGTGAGCCAGATGGTGCTGGGCACGGCAAAGCTGCAGCTTGCAACGGGGCAGCATCCTGCGGCGATGAAGGATGCCGTATGCTCGCCCGGCGGCGCCACCATCAAGGGCGTCGTTGCGCTCGAGGACGCCGGCATGCGCAGCGCCCTGGTCAAGGCAATTGACGCAACTCTCCAGTAAAACCTGCCATTTAGGGACAGGTTTATTTTTGGCAGGTTTTCCTGCGGTTTTGTCGCATGTACGAAAAGCGCCCCGCAACTGGCTCAATTTCAGTTGCGGGGCGCTTGCGTTTGCCCAGATAAAACCGACCAAAATGAACCTGTCTCTATTTGGCAGGCTAGTCCCAGAAGCCGTCTTCTTCGTCCTCGGACTTGGGGCCGCGGTCGACATACATCTTATGGGTGCGCTTCTCCATCACAAAGGCAAGAATCGCAAATAGCAGGATGCCGCCGGCGAAAAGGATGGCAAAACCGGTGCGGGTGCCAAACAAAAAGGAAAAAACTGCGTCCATTGGGTGCCTTCTTGCGTAGTTGAGTTGGGTCGTAAACGCTCATAAGTATATACTTGCCCATACATGTACAAGGTTGCAACCTAAATGGAATGTATATCGCCGGAGGATCTAATGCTTGATATCAAGTTTGTTCGCGAGAACCCCGATGCCATCGATACCGCCATGGCAAATCGCCAGACGTCTTGGGATCGCGAGAAGTTCTTTGAACTCGACGACGAGCGCCGTGCCGTCATCACCGAGGTCGAGGAGCTCCAGGCCACGCGTAACGCCGAGTCCAAGAAGATTGGCGCCCTGATGAAGGAGGGCAAGAAGGACGAGGCCGAGGCCGCCAAGGAGGCCGTGCGCGCCGTCAATGAGAAGATTGACGGTCTGGCCGAGCGCCGCACCGCTCTCGAGCAGGAGCAGTACGACTTCATGGCTCACCTGCCCAACATCCCTTGCGAGGCCACGCCGTACGGCAAGGATGAGGACGAGAACATCGAGCGCCGTCGTTGGGGCACCCCGCGCGAGTTCGACTTCGACTTTAAGCCGCACTGGGATCTGGGCACCGACCTCGACATCCTCGACTTCGAGCGCGGCAACAAGCTCTCTGGCAGCCGCTTCACCGTTCTCGGTGGCGCCGGCGCCCGTCTTGAGCGCGCTCTCATCAACTTCTTCCTTGACACGCACACCAGCCGTGGCTTTAAGGAGTGGTGCCCGCCCATCGTCGTCAAGCGTCAGACCATGTTTGGCACGGGTCAGCTGCCCAAGTTCGAGGACGATGCCTATCACGTCTCGGGCGACAACTTCCTGATCCCCACCGCCGAGGTCGTGCTTACCAACCTGCACGCCGGCGAGGTTCTCGATGCTGATACCCTGCCGCGCCGCTACACCGCCTTCACCCCCTGCTTCCGCGAGGAGGCCGGCTCCGCTGGTCGCGACACCCGCGGCATCATCCGCCAGCACGAGTTCGACAAGGTCGAGATGGTCAAGTTTGCCAAGCCGGAGGAGTCCGACGAGGAGCTCGAGAGCATGACCGCCGAGGCCGAGTACCTGCTGCAGCAGCTGGGCCTTCCGTATCGCGTGATTAGCCTATGCACCGGCGACCTGGGCTTCTCTGCCCGTCAGACCTACGACATCGAGGTTTGGCTGCCGAGCTACAACGCCTACAAGGAGATCAGCTCCTGCTCTAACTGCGGCGACTTCCAGGCCCGTCGCGCCAACATCAAGTATCGCGACCCCGAGAACTTCAAGGGCTCGCGCTACCTGCACACCCTCAACGGTTCCGGCCTGCCGGCTGGCCGTACCATGGCTGCCATTCTGGAGAACTACCAGAACGCCGACGGCACCATCACGATCCCCGAGGTTCTTCGTCCCTACATGGGTGGCCTCGAGAAGATCGAGCCGGTTGCGTAGGTTGCCTGCATAAGCGATTTGCAAGGGCGCTCCTTTCCGGGGCGCCCTTTTTGTGCGCGGAGCTTTACCATATCGCGCGGACAGCTCAATAGAAAACACACGAACAAACGTTCTGTATACAGCCATCTACCTGCTATGCTTTTGTTAAATAGAAGCGAGAGAAAGGGGATGCAATGGAGCTGTTTGACGAGCGGGTAGTTTTGTTTGAGAGCGATGAAGGTGGGGAGCACCTACTGGTTACATGTGAGCCATCGGGTATGGGTGGTTTGGTGGTGCGGCAGACGAGCGAGGGTCCGTTGACCCAATGGTGCTTTGAGGAGTCGCCGCATGTAGTCGAGACCTTTGTGACGCACGAGGGGCTTGTGGCGCTCGAACAGTTCTATGGAGTTGGGGCTTCTAACCAGGTGGCGCGCATGCTGAGTATCTCGTTTGCCGATTATGACTGCGCCCAGCGGGTGCGCTCGCTATTGAGGGAACTCGGTGCTGGGTTCGATGTGGTTGAAAAACCGATTGATCGCATGGGGGACGTTGGCGCATGCGGAGCTGCGTGAGGAACATATTCTCGAAAAAAGTTTGAGATTGTGCTTGACTCCAACTAACTAAAGTGGTTTTATATGTCTTGCGCTGCGGCGTTACCTCAGCTGGATAGAGGGTCTGACTACGAATCAGAACGTCATAGGTTCGAATCCTATACGCCGCACCAATTGATCTTGAAGCTCCCGGCAACGGGGGCTTTTCTTATATCGCGATGTGTCGAAGATCGCGCCAAGTGCTCCAAATGAGTAAAAATCAAATTCGATAACTTTTTTTGAAAAAACGCTTGACCCCTATTCAGTCCATGTGCATAATAATCAACAAGTTGCGGCGTTACCTCAGCTGGATAGAGGGTCTGACTACGAATCAGAACGTCATAGG
>URMR01000048.1 GCA_900548935.1 uncultured Collinsella sp. | reverse complement strand
GCCATGAATCACCTCGGCCAGTCCCGTCAGTGTCTCGCCGATATTTCCCGGCTGCACGTTAGCTGTTCTGACTCCCATGGTTATTTCCTCTCGTTACTGCAGCGTAAAGTAGGTACCGGTCTCATCGAACCGAGGCTTTGCGCCCTTTTTCTCAAAGAACTCGACGATGACGGCATGGGCCTCATCGAGCCTTTCTTTCTCGGCCTCGAGCCAAAGCGACTGCGCCCCGCAGGCATCAGTCAGGTGCACGCGGCATGGCACGCCCGCGCGGAGGAGCTCGGTGTTGCAGTCGGCGACCTCGAACGGCGTCACGGCTTTCATCGCACTCCCCCTTCCACGCGCTTAAAGAAGCAGGTACGGTTGCCGGTATGGCAGGCCGGACCCGGCGAGTCGACCTTGACCAGCAGCGTATCGCTATCGCAGTCGGCCCAGAGCTCCTTGACCGCCTGCATGTTGCCGCTCGTCGCGCCCTTGTTCCAGAGCTCCTGGCGGCTACGGCTCCAAAACCACGTGGTGCCGGTCTTGAGCGTCAGCCCCACCGACTCCTCGTTCATCCAGGCAACCATAAGCACCTCGCCGGTGTCGTACTGCTGAACCACACAAGGAATCAATCCTTTGGCGTCGTATTTGAGCTCGGACGCAGTTGTCACTTGCTCCATTTAAAAATCCAATCTCACGGGGATGCCTTGACTGGCCATATACTCTTTGACTTCGCGAATGCTGAAGGTTCCAAAGTGAAAGACGCTCGCCGCCAGCACGGCGTCGGCCTCGCCCTCGATCACGCCCTCGGCAAAATGTTCGAGCGTGCCCACGCCGCCGCTCGCGATGACGGGAATCGGCACCGCGCGCGCCACGGCACGGGTGAGTGCCAAATCAAAACCGGCCTTGGTACCGTCGCGATCCATGCTGGTCAGTAGGATTTCGCCGGCGCCACGACGAGCCGCCTCCTCGGCCCACGCCACCGCGTCGATACCCGTGGCGTTGCGGCCTCCCGCGGTAAAGACCTCCCACTTGTCGGCACCGGATGCGCCGGGCAAACCGACGCGCTTGGCATCGATCGCCACGACCACGGCCTGGCTGCCAAACGCCGCGGCAGCCTGGCTAATCAACGACGGATCGCGCACGGCCGCCGAGTTGAGCGATACCTTGTCGGCACCAGCTGCAACCATGGTGCGCATGCCCGCAAGATCGCGAAAGCCGCCGCCCACGGTATAGGGAATAGCGAGCTCCTCGGCAGCATGCGCCGCCATCTCGATGGTCGTTGCGCGGTTGTCGCTCGTGGCGGTAATGTCCAGGAAGACGACCTCGTCCGCACCCTCGCGATCGTAGGCACGCGCTAGCTCCACCGGGTCGCCCGCATCGCGCAAGCTCACAAAGTTGACGCCCTTGACCACACGGCCGTCCTTGACGTCCAGGCAGGGAATCACACGTTTGGTAAGCATGGGCTACTCCTCCCCTCGGGCGGCGGCCAGCGCCTGGGCCAGCGTAAAGTTGCCCTCGTAGAGCGCGCGACCGGTAATGGCACCTTCGATCGCGCCCTCACCCACCGCGGCAAGCGCGCGAATATCGCCGAGCGTCGAGATACCGCCCGACGCCACGACGGGAAAGCCCGCGACCTGCGCCACATGGCGATATGCCGCCACGTCGATGCCCGTCTGCATGCCATCGCGCGCGATGTCGGTATACACCAGATGCTTAAAGCCCAGCTCGGAAAGCTGCGCCACGGCATCGTCGAGCGCCACGCCCGCGCCGTCACGCCAGCCGTTCACCTTGACCTGACCGTCGCGCGCGGCGATATCTGCTACCAGCAGCTCGCCAAAGCCTTGGGCTGCCACCTCAGCAAAACCCGGCTCGGTCACGAGCACGGTGCCCAGCGCAATGCGGCGAGCACCATAGCCTGTCAGCTCATCGATGCGCGCGAGTGAGCGAACGCCGCCGCCCACGTCCACGGACAGACCGCCGACGCCGCAGATGGCCTTAATCGCCGCCGAGTTGGCAGCGCATGTGTCCTCGTCCTCACCAAAGGCAGCGGACAGGTCGACGACATGCACCCAGCTTGCGCCCTGCTCGGCAAACGAGCGGGCGACGGCCACGGGGTCGTCGGAATATACCTTGCAGCGGCTGCGGTCGCCGCGCTCCAGGCGCACAACCTTGCCGCCGATCAGATCGATTGCGGGGAACAGGATCATCGGCCAACCTCCTCGACGATGTTGACGAAGTTCTTAAGGATGCGCTGACCCAGCGCGGAGGATTTCTCAGGATGGAACTGGCAGCCCCACACGTTGTCATGGCGCACGATGCACGGGAAGCTCCGCGTGTAGTGCGTGCGCGCCAGAACGTCGGCAGCATCGGCGTCGTCGGCCACCGCGTAGCTGTGGGTAAAGTACATGTTGGCACCCTCGGCAAAACCAGCAAGCAGCGGGTCGGCCGCGCCGGCGGGCGTCATGTGCACCTGGTCCCAGCCCACGTGCGGCACCTTCAGGCGGCTCGACTCCAGGCGCGTGCACGAACCGCGCATAATACCCAGGCCATCGACCCAGGGACCACCAGCCCGCTCGGGGGCGTTGCCGTCGGCGACCACGCCCTCGTCCGCAGACACGCCCTCGTTGCCACGCTCAAAAAATAGCTGAAGGCCCAAGCAGATGCCGAACAGCGGAGTTCCGGCGGCAACGGCGTCGAGCACCGCGTCCGCCTCGCCGCTCTGGCGCATAAAGGCGATCGCGTCATAGAACGCGCCCACGCCCGGGATGACCAGGCCATCGGCGTTGCGGATCTGCTCCGGATCGTCCGACGTGCAGGCGGCGGCACCGGCGCGTGCAAGCCCGCGCACGACGCTCGACAAGTTGCCCTTGTGGTAGTCGACCACCACGATCTTCGGTTCGCCCACGCGACCCTCCCTTTTCCCATTCAAAACCTGCCAAAAAGGGACAGGTTTATTTTGGTCGGTTAAACGTTCACCCACCACATGAGACAGCATTCCCGCAGATAAAACCTGCCAAAATAAACCTGTCCCTTTTTGGCAGGTTACAGCGAGCCCTTGGTGCTGGGGATACCCTGCACGCGGGGATCGAGCTCACAGGCGTGGCGCATCGTGCGGCCCACGGCCTTAAAGGCGGCCTCGATAATGTGATGCGAGTTGCCGCCCGCCAGTTCGCGCACGTGCAGCGTGAGCTTGGCATCGCGTGCGAAGGCATAGAAGAACTCAACGGCCAGCTCGGTATCGAAGCCGCCCACGCGCTCGGTCGGCACGGGCAGCTCGCAATAGGCCTGCCCGCGGCCCGAGATATCCACGGCGGCCATCACAAGCGTCTCGTCCATGGCGATCGCCGCGTCGGCAAAGCGCGTAATGCCCGCCTTGTCGCCCAGCGCCTGGCAAAACGCCTCGCCCAGCACAATACCCGTGTCCTCGACGGTGTGGTGCGCATCGACCTCCACGTCGCCCACCGCGTGCACCGTCAGATCGAACAGACCATGGCGGCCAAAAGCGTTGAGCATGTGGTCGAAAAACGGCACGCCGGTCGAGATATCGCACACGCCGCTTCCGTCCAAGTCGAGCTTTACGACAATGTCGGTCTCGCCCGTCTTGCGGGTTACCTCGGCATAGCGGTCCATCTACATCTCCTCCTTCACCAGCGCGGCAAACGCAGCCAGCACCTCGTCGTTTTCCTGCGGGGTACCCACGGTAATGCGTAAGCAATCCGCGAGCCCCGGCGCATAGCTAAAGTCGCGCACCAGAATCGAATACTCGTCGCGTAGGCGCTCGCGCACGCGCGTGGCATGCGGCGTACGCACGAGTGCAAAGTTTGCCGCGCTCGGCCATGCCTCCACGGGCATGCCCTCGGCAGCCATCGCGCGCAGGGCGCACAGCTCGCGCTCGCGCTCGGATGCGACCTGTGCCACCACGGGCGCGTACGCATCGCGGGCACGCACGCAGGCAAGCGCGGCGGCCTGGCTCAGCACATTGACCGAATAGATCTGGCGAATCGCCGCGAACACGTCGATGACCTCGGGGGCTGCAATCACATAGCCCAGACGCGTACCGGCGGCGCCGAACGCCTTGGACAGCGTATGCAAAATCACCAGGTTGGGATGCTCGGCGATAAGGCCTTGCGCCGTGGTGGCCGCGCCAAACGAATCGTCGGCGAACTCAACGTAGGCCTCGTCGACCATTACCATGCCGGGGCACGCATCGCAAAGCGCCGCGACAAAGTCGAGCGGCGCCACGTCGCCCGTGGGATTGTTGGGCGAGGTCACGATTGCCAGGTTGCACTCGGGCGCCGCCGCAAGCACCGCCGCCTGGTCGAGCTCAAAGGTCGCCGGGTCGCGCCACACGTCGCGCACCTCGGTCTGACAGAGCGATGCAAAGAACGCGTACTCGCTAAAGCACGGCGGGCAGTTGAGCAGGGTCCTCCCCGCGCCGCCAAACGCCAGCAGGTAGTTATAGAGCAGCTCGTCGCCGCCGTTGCCCACGCAAATGTTCTCGCGCGTAACGCCATGCCAAGTGGCAAGCTCGTCGCGCAGGTCGTTGGACATGGGATCGGGGTAGCGGTTGAGCGGCGTGGCAGCCAGGGCCGCGTCGACCGCCTCGCGCACGCCGGCCGGCACGGGATAGGTGTTCTCGTTGGCCGAAAGGTTGATGCGCGTGGGCGTAAAGTTGGGATCGTAGGGCTCAATGCCGGCCAAGTAGGGCTGGACGAGCTCCTTCATGCGGGGCGTGAGTTCGGCCATTTTAGGCCTCCTCGCCAGTCGGGCCAGCTCCATCCGCGCTTGCGGCCACCAGGTCCACACCCTCGGCAACCGTCGCCACGGCATCGCCCGGCCAGGCGACCTTGGTCAGGTCGGCCGCGGCCAGCGACTCGGCGCTCACGGCATCCTCGCCCTGCTCCAGCACGCGGCGACGCAGTGCGGCCGAAAGCGCGTGTGCCCACAGACCCTCGGCCTCGGCTAGACGCTGTGTGGCGGGAGCGTCGGAGAGCAGGCCCTCGGGCGTATAGCAAATGACGCTCGAGCGCTTGACGAACTCCTCTACCGAAAGCGGGTTGGAGAACATGGCCGTGCCGCCGGTCGGCAGCGTGTGATTGGGGCCGGCAACGTAATCGCCGAGCGGCTCGGAGCTCCAAGCGCCCACAAAGATGGCGCCGGCGTTGCGAATGCCGCCGAGCAGGCCCATCGCGTCCTTGCAGTGCAGCTCCAGGTGCTCGGGTGCCACGGTGTTCACCGCCTCGACGGCGGCAGCCATGTCGGCGGCCACCACGATTGTGCCCTCATTGTCGAGCGAAGCGCGCGTGATTTCGGCGCGTGGCGACTGCGCTACCAGAATATCGATACCCGCCTCGACCTCACGCGCAAACTGCTCGTCGCAGGTCACCAGATAGCAGGCTGCCAGCGGATCGTGCTCGGCCTGGGCCATCAGGTCGGCCGCGACCACCATGGGCTTGGCCGTGGCGTCGGCCAGCACGCAGACCTCGGAGGGACCGGCGACCATATCGATACCCACATCACCCGAGACAATCTGCTTGGCAGCGGCGACAAAGGCGTTGCCCGGACCGGTGATTTTGTCGACGCGCGGAATGGTCTCGGTACCGTACGCCAGCGCGGCCACGGCCTGGGCGCCGCCCACCATATAGATCTCGTCCACGCCGCCGAGCTTTGCCGCAGCGAGCGTGTAGGGGCTGATCAGGCCGTCCTTTTGCGGCGGGGTCACCATGACCACGCGTTTGACGCCGGCCACCTTGGCGGGAATGGCGTTCATAAGCACGGTGGAAGGGTACTGCGCACGACCGCCCGGCACATAGATGCCAGCTGCAGCAAGCGGGGTCACCTTAACGCCGAGCATCGTGCCGTCCGGGCGCGTGGTAAACCAGCTCTGCTCGACCTCGCGCTGGTGGAACTCACGAATCTGACGCGCGGCCTTCTCGAGCGCCGCGACAAAAGCGGGATCGAGGCCTTCGAGCGCGGCATCGATCTGCTCTTGCGGCAGACGAAAGCTCTGCAGCTCAACGCCGTCAAAGCGCCGACAGTAGTCGCGCACCGCGGCATCACCATTGGTACGCACGTTGGCCACGATATCGCGGGCGGCGTCGACGATGTTTTGCGGCAGTACGCCCTTACGGTTGAGCTGGTTGGTAACGAGGCGCTCACCGGGAGCAAGCTTGATGGTCTTCATATCGGTATCCCCTATCGGTCGAGGTTTTGTTCGAAAAACGAGAGACCGGGCGGCGGCGCCAGTCGGCCCGCACAACCCGGACGTTGGGGCGCCCGTGCGTGCTCGCGCTATTGTGCCGAGCCCGCAACGGGCTCAAAATGCTTGTCCTTCACGGCTGCCGCCAAGCGATCTGCCAGATTGCGCACGCGCGGATCCAGGCGCGCGGCACCCGGATTGACAAAGAAGCGGGCCGTGCAGTCCATAATGCGACCGGTGATGACCAAGTCGTTATCGCGCAGCGTGGCGCCCGTGGCGGTAATATCCACGATGCGATCGGTCATGCCGACAATGGGGCCCAGCTCGATGTTGCCGTGCAGCGAGACGATGTCGGCGTTCACGCCGCGCTCGGCATACCAGGTACTCGCGATGCGCGGGTACTTGGTTGCCACGCGAAGCGACCCACGGCGGGCATAGTTGCGCTCGGCCTGGCCGGCGCGCCACGCAGGCTCCGCCTCGATAAACGTGCACAGGCCGTAGCCCAGGTCGACCAGCTGCAGCAGGTTGAGGTCTGCCTCGATAAGCGAGTCCCAACCGCAGATGCCGCAGTCGGCACCGCCGCAGCCCACAAAGGCGGGCGCGTCGCTGGGACGCACGATGACAAACTCGATATCGCCGACCGCACCCTCGCCGGCACGCGTGTCGCGGCCGCGCACGATCAGGTGACGGCCGGGGTCACGCAGCTCAGAGACGTCCAAACCTGCGGCCTCGAGCACGTCGAGCGTGTCGGCCTTGAGCGAGCCCTTGGGCACGGCGATGCGCAGCGGACCCTCGGTGCCGCGCCCCACGGCATGGTCACCATCGGAAGCAGCGTCCTCGGCCGAGGTGCGCGCGGCCTCCAGACGCTCGAGCGAAAAGGCAAAGCCCGCCGCCGGCACCTCGATGCCGTCGCCAAATGCACCGGTAAAGATGGAGTCGTAGCGACCGCCCGAGCCCACCGGATCGGGCAGGCCACCGGCATAGGCCTTAAAGACCAGGCCCGTGTAGTAATCAAACGAGTTCATGATGGAGAAGTCGAAGGACAGCACCTGAGCGTCCTCGGGAGCCAAGCCCTCGACCAGAGCGCGTAGCTCGTGCGTGAGCGGCGCGACGATACCGGCGGCAACCAGCAACGCATCCACGCGATCGAGTACTTCGGCTCCGCCGTGCAGACGCGGCAGCTCGCTAATGGCGGCCTTGACGGCATCGGACTCGGCGCTGACAGCCACGCGGGCATCGAGGCCCACAAAGTCGTTGGCATGCACGCAGCGCAGAGCCTCGGCAGCCAGCTCACGATCCTCGCATACCGCGAGCAATTCCTTAAAAGGACGCACGCTACCTGCGATAATGCGCGCATCGGGAAGCGCCAGCTCGCGTACGGCCTCCGCCACCAGCGAGACGATCTCGACATCGCCCGCGGTATCGCCCGCGCCGATAAGCTCAAAGCCCAGCTGCGTAAACTGACGCGAGCCACCGGCATTGCGCTGGCACTCGCGAACCACCGGCGCCTCGTAGCGAAGGCGCAGGGGCAGGTCGGCCGCGCGCATGCGGGTCGAAACCAGACGCACGATCGGCAGCGTGTTGTCGGGACGGACCACCAGCAGGCGGCCGTCGTCATCAAAGAGCTTAAACGGCGTGTCCGCAATGCGGCCGCCCTCCTCAAGCGAACCCTTGTCCTCGAGCAGCGGCGTCTCGACCGGAAGGTAATGATGCCCCCTAAAGCAGCCCTTCACCGTACATGCGATCTCCTCGCGTGCCTGAGCCTCCTCGGGCAATATGTCCCGGAATCCCCACGGTGTGGCCGTCATCTGGTGAGCCTCCTCATGCTGCGTTTCATATAGAACGAAAGACCGGCATAGCTCCGCCGGTCTTCTGGGTACTTTAGCATACTAGAGTGTTTGCGGGGAGAATCGTCTCTCGCGACTCACAGCGTATTCATTTGGAAACATTAGAACGGATTGCCCACGGCCCCGCTCGCCCAGCGGAAAAGTTTACAGACGAGGGCCGGGGAGGCATGCTTTGTTTTGAGAAGTGGGCTTCGCGAACTTCTCAAAACAAAGCAGGCATCCCGGCCCTCGTCCGTGAACTTTTCCGCTGGGCGAGCCATAGACGCCGCGTACCGATAGGGTAAGGCAGCGGCTTGAAATTGGTGCTATATTCAGCTTGAGTTGTTTAATGCTAGTACGGGAGGCTGATATGGGGCTGTTCAAGAAGAAAAACCCGCAGGATGCCTTTGATCCCGATGTGTTTACCATCACGGATACGATTTTGGACCCGCCGCGGTTTACGTTTTTGCCGGCTATCTACCAGGATGCCACGCGCCGCAAGTGGGCCGTGCATCAGCGCGGTGCAGAGCCTAAGATTTTTGACTATGCGGACGTGTTGCAGTGCGAAGTGGCCGAGGCGGGCGATCCGGAGGCCGAGGAAGTGGCCTCAAAACAGGAATTTGCCCAGCGTATCCTGGTAAATCCTGCCAAGGCGGCGAAAATAAACGCTGCCAAGCGTAATATGTGTCTTGGTATGGGCGTTGTTGTGGCGGTTCAGACGGGAAAAGACGAAGTTTCCAAATTAGAGATTCCCGTTATGACCGACGAAGTCAAACGCGATTCAAGTCTATATAAGTCGTATCGGAATGTCGCCGAGAAGATCAAGGCCGAATTTGATGCCATGGGAGGGCTGGCCTAATTATGGCGGCATACGTTTCTGAATGAGGAGTCTGTGCAATGGCAGGCGAATCTTATGCAATTCCCCCCAAAGATCGTGCTGTTGAGGGAATTCTTTGGTATATCCAGCACCACCAGCTTGCCGGCGGCGATCGACTGCCGGCCGAGCGTGTGCTGTGCGAAGAGATCGGCGTTTCGCGTACGGCGTTGCGCGCCGGTATCACGCGGCTCATCTCGTGTGGAACGCTCGAGAGCCGTCGCGGATCGGGTACGTATGTGTGTCCTCCCAAGCCGCTGAATATCTTCCAGGAAACGTATAACTTTTCCGATGCTGTGCGGACTGCCGGCCTGCACCCCTCTTCTCGTCTGGTTTCCACCGGGACCATCGAGGCGGATGAGGCGCTTGCCGACAAGCTTGGGGTGGCTGTGGGCGCTCCTTTACTCCGCATGCAGCGCATTCGACTTATAGAGGGCGAGCCGGCGTCAATCGAGACCGCTCACGTTAACCTGTCCCTGTGCCCCGCGCTTCCCGAGCACGATTTTGAGTGTGAGAGTCTTTACGATGTCTTGCTCAAAGAAGGTGGCGTGCGTGTTGAGCATGGACGTGAGCATATCTCCATCTCGCGTTTGAACGCCGAAGAGGCCGAGCTGCTCCAGCAAGAAGAGGGAACGCCGGTGTTCTATGAGAGCTCGATCGAATTTGATAAGGACATGCGCTTTGTGGAGCATTGCAAATCGGTGATTTTGCCCACAAAGTTCCGCTTTGCCGATAACGGCGAAGAGAACGGCATGAGGAGCGTGGCAGGTGAACAATGGCTGAAACAGTAGATGCCACCCCGGTTTATATGCGCATTCGACGCCGCATCGAGGAACGTATCGAGCGCGGTATATATCCCACGGGTTCCATGATTCCGTCCGAAAAAGACCTTGCCGAGGAATTTGGTACGACACGCTTGACCATCCGAAGCGCTGTCGATGAGCTGGTTCGGCGCGGGCAGATTCGCCGTGTTCGGGGAAAAGGTGCCTTTGTGGCGCAGAAAGTACCTGCTTTTTTTGAACGCACGGTCGGTTTCCGTGAATCGGTCCGTGCTTCGGGCGGCGAGCCGTCCGTCCGTATTCTCGCGCGTTCCAAGCGTTATGCGGGGCCATATTACGCCGACCTGTTTGGCATCGCCGAGGACGACCTGCTCTATTCCGTTCGACGCCTGAACTGCATAAACGGTAGCCCCGTATCGATTGAGACGGCGCTGATTCCCTGCCTGCTGTTCCCAACCATCGAAGATATTGACGTGTCGGTCTTCAGTTTGTACGAGACCTATGAGATGCTGGGCCGAAAGCCAGTCATGGCACAGGAAAAGCTCGATATCGAAGCGCTGGGCGCACGAGATGCCGGCCTCCTTGGACTGGAACAGGGCGATCTTGTTTTGCTTTTGGAATGCGTGAGCTATGACGCGAGCGGTCAGGCTATCGAGTATGTAAAGTCCTTCAATCGTGGCGATACGGGCGGCTACACCTATACGTACTAGCTGGTATTTTGTGAATAACGGCTGGGAAACTAACCAGTTTTGATCGTTGGGTCAGCTGTATATACAACCTTACAGGGCTCAAAATCGACCGTTCGCCGATGGGGATAAATTAATCGACAAAGAGGTATCAAAAAGCCGTAACCTGTAACTGTGATTGGTATCAAATACTAATGATTTGTTACGAGGTGAGACGATGAAGATGCTCGATTACGTTCAGCTTGCCCATGTGCGTATGGGGGAGAACCTCGAGCGTTCGTCTGAGCTGGTAGCGCAGCTCGTTGATATTTTCCAGTCCGGTTCTTTTGACGCGCTGCGCATCGTTGCTTCGGGTTCGTCGCGCCATGCCGCCGATTGCGCCCGCGATTACCTGCAAGATGCCCTGCAAATGCAGGTGTCCGTTGTGACGCCCGAGGCCTTCGTCGATTTTGAACACACCTATCCGCAGCATGTGCTCAACATTGCCGTTTCGCAGAGTGGCTATTCGACCAATACGATTGCGGCGCTCGATTACATGCGCGCACACGATATGGCTGCAGTTGCGCTCACGGCAAACGTCGAGGCACCCATCAAGGAACACGCTGACATCGTTCTTGACTACGGTGTGGGCGTCGAGTCGGTGGACTTTGTGACTCTGGGCGTCGAGGTGCTCGTTGAGTACCTGGTGCTCTTTGGTATTTACGGCGGTCAGGCGCGCGGAACGATTGACGCCAAGGGCGTTGCCCAGCGTCTTGACGACCTGCGTGAGGCTATCCAGGCCAATGCCGTGATGTGCAAGACCGCCGAGGCATATGTCCAAGACCACATGCTCGAGCTTTCTGAGCACACGCCCGCCATGGTCGTCGGCAACGGCCCCAACTATGGCGTTGCCGAAGAGGCGGCCCTCAAGCTGAGCGAGACCATCAAGATTCCTGCCATGCATCACGAAGGCGAGGAGTTCGTCCACGGTCCCGAGATGCAGATCGTTCCGGGCTATCTGGTGTTTATCGTCGACGATCCGCAGGGGTCGGAGCGTCTTGCGAATATCGCTGATGCGCTATCGAACG
>URMR01000047.1 GCA_900548935.1 uncultured Collinsella sp. | reverse complement strand
ACGGGCGCTCCATGTTGGGAACGATGCTGCCCTCAGTCACCGCATACACGGCCAGGCGCATGATGTTGTCGTAGCCGGTCTTGCTCAGGATCTCCGAGATGCGGCGCTTGATGGTGCCCTCACTCATAAACAGCTCGGCCGCGATCTCGCGACGACTTTTGCCCTCGCAGGCAAGGCGCAAAATCGACAGCTCGACATCGTCGAGTGCCGCCGTGCCCGAAAAAATGCTCTTGGGCGGCTTGGGAAACGTGCAATAGCCGGCCAGCGTGGAGCGCATCACGGCGAACAGCTCGTCGATACCGACGTTCTTGTACACAAAGCTGTCGACGCCCGCCTCGCGGGCCTGATCGACAAAGGTGATCTCGGGCATGCCGGTCATGATAATGATGCGACACTCGGGCAGTTGCTCCTTGATGCGCGCCGCCGCCACGATGCCGTTGGAATCATGCTCGGTGCACACGTCCATCAGTATCATGTCCGGGCGCTCCTTGAGCGCGACACCCAAGGCCTCGGAGGCATCGGCAAGCGCGGCGACGACGGTCATATCGGGCTGGTCGCCAACGGAGCGCGCCAGGCTCTCGCGCAGAATGGCCTGGTCTTCGACTATAAGGACGCGGATCATGAGTTTCTCCTTTGGACCGTGGCGTTGGAGCTCAGCGGGATGGACACCGCAAGCGTAAAGGGCTGGGCAGCATGGACCTCTAGGCTGCCACCCAGATCTTGCGCGACATGCCTCATACCTGGAATACCCGTTCCCTCGCGATACGATACGGGGGCCGGGAACCCGTCGTTAGAAATCGTCATGTGCGCGATGCCGTCAGCATCCGCCCCCTCCTGCCACAGGCGCACATGGACCCGATGCGCCTGCGCATGCTTGGTGGCATTGGTCGAGGCCTCGCGGATAATCTGCAAAAATGCGGCGGCGACACGTGCGTCCTCAGGCAGCGCGCCCTCAACATCGATCTGCACACTCACCAGGCCAAAAGCATGGACGATATCACCCAGCTGCTCTGCAGGCTCGCTAGCACCGCCGCTGCGCAAATCGGCGGCGATTGAGCGCAGCAACGGGTCAATCTGCTCGAGCGACTCATCGTCCAGACGTCCCTCCTCCAAATAGCGATGAAGAATGGACAGGCGCTGCCCGATCACGTCGTGCACGCGGGCACGCATACGTAGGTAGGCCGCATTGTCGGCAACCTTTTTAACTTCTTCGATCTGGGCCTGGAGCTCTTGGCCCGCAAGCTCAAGCAGGTGGTTGGCTTGCGCCAGGCGGTCGTAGGCGTGTGCGTATTCCGTCACGTCCAGGCCGACGACGCGCTCGAACGGACGGCCCGAGACCGTAACGGAGCCACGCACGAACAGACGAATCTCGGCGGGAGAAATCTCGATCACCGCGCGAGCCTCACCAAAACGGTCCAAGTTAATCCGCACACGGTTCCTACTGCTTTCGGGCATTTGCATGCTAAGTTTACGCAGGTCGTTCCATGTGCCGCTCATGTCACCTAGATCGGTGGGCATATGAAGTTCCACCAGGTTTTTGCGCATGCAGCGGTTCATGAGCAGCGGACGGCCCCTCGGGTCCAGATACAGGATGCCCACGGGAATCACGTTGATGGTCTCGATCGTCGAGAATGCGGTGATATCCTCCTGGCGGTTACGGACGTCCATCAAGAGCGCCGCGATGGAACGGAACAGAAAGAACGCTCCCTCTGCGATAAGGACAACGGTCCACGCCGAGCCCATGGCAAAAACCACCGGCGGTGTAACGGCGACAACAAGCAGCAGCTCGACCAGCATGACGGGACGACGATAGCGCACCATAAGCACCGCACCATAGGCAAAGATTGCGGCATTGAGCCACAGCGCTCCGCCCATTGCCCTGGCGCAAACGTAAAGCGGCGCCACCAGATACGAGCCAGACGACGCGAATAAGATGAGCGCCGAAATCATCAGGTGAAGCACAAGGCTCGCCTCGTAGGCGCAAGTCACCTTACGGTTATAGGACGAGCGGCGCGATGAAATGAGCGGGACGTGGATCGTCTGCAGACACGCAGCCAGGGCAAAGACAACATCGAGCGCAACGATTTGGGGAAGGATGAGCGAAATCTGCATCGTCACTCACCCGCCCTCGGCATCAAGACGATCATGCGCAGCTGGCCGGACTCGCCCTCAAGGCGGTATGCCACGTTGCGCCCTTGCAGAGCGCTTTCGAGCTCTTGTGCAGCGGGCGTCTGCGAAAGATCTTCATCATCGTTGGAAAAAAGCGTGGCGCGCAGCTCGACACTGCATCGGTCATGGTCGCCCAAGTGATACATAAGAGCCGGATGGTCGGTGGTGTAGGCAAAAAACGCAAAGTCATACACGCAGTCGTACAGGGCGCTTACCGTACTGGCGTGCAACGGGCGCCGTATGGCGATAATCGAGGCGCAATCGATATCGATGGTGCGCAGGTCGCTTGCGAGCTCGTTGGCGATGAGCTGAATGCGGTCGCGATCAAAACCGCTCTCCCCGTGCTGTGCCAACGTGAGCGACCCCTTGCGCTTGCAATAGGCGACGAGCATCTTGGCGCGCTGCAGCATGCGGTAACGCTCGTGCGAAGATGCCTCGTCGGTCAACGGTGGCAGCGAGCTCAGCAAGTCGTACATCTCTTCGAGCGCGCGGGCAAGCGCTTGGTCCACGTCTTGGACCAATAAGGTCTCGGCCTCTTGATCTGCCAAATGCGTCTTAAGGTCGTAGTCGGCGGCGAGCAGCTCGTTTTGACGCTGCAGCTCCATGCGACGATGTGCCAGTTCACGGTTAAGCTCGTTGAGCTCCGACACGTCTTGGGCAAGCAGTGCCGATCCACCCAGCAGCGGAAAGGCGCGATACATTACATCGGGATCGGACGCCACGGCAAAGGCATGGGCGCGCCCGTGCTCCTGGACCCGCAACTCCTCGCGTACGCCCTCTGGGATCGGCTTTGACACCGGCGTGGCATAGACTTCCTGCAAGTCGCGCGTCATAACCTTTAGGTCGAGCGGCAGGGTATCGAAAATGCCGGCGATATCGTGGTACGACGGAATGACGCCGCAATCGAGACAGATTTCCATCGCCACCACGCACAGGACGCAATAGACGAGCGAAAAGTTGAGCCTCCATGCCCAGGGCACGCGCAACGCATATGAGATGGCAAAGAATGCGCCACCCAGCAGTACGAGCGCCGCCGTGCCCGAGAATCGCTGGATGCGAAAGGACGAGGACCGACCAACCAGGATAAAAAAGGCCACGAAGTCAAAGGCCGTCCACACGAGGACGGCGAAATAACCCCAGCCGTACGTGTAATCGTTGCTCCAGGTGTCGCTTGTGCGGTCAAAGCGAAAGACCTGCTGGTGAAAATCGTTGGTGAGCACAAATCCGATAAGCAGGATGGCCACGATCCACAGCGCAGCACGGTAGCGGCGACCCAGGCGGTGCTGCTCCAGGCCCGCAAGGCGCAGACCACACAACTGGTAGAGCAGCGGAATGAGCGTCATGGGCACGTAGTACAGGTACCACAGCACGGTGGCATAGACCGGCGTGAACGACTTGTACTTGAGAATGACTTCGATCATCCACAGGGCGCAGATGGTGGCGACGGCAACAAGGCGGCGGCGCAACACATAGTCCAAACAGCGCAGATAGACCGATACGCCCCAAATCGAAAATGCAATTGCGGCGACAAGCAACGGGAGAGAGCTCGAGTGGACGAGCGCATCCACGACCTCTTCGGACACCTCGCTATAGGCGGGCACGGCGTTAGAAAGTTTGGGGTCGAAGGCGAACAGCGCCGGCAAGACTGCCAGAAGCATGAGGAACAGCGCGGTGATGGCGCCGGCGATAGCAAAGACGCGGTGACGGTACACCCGATGTGTTATGCCAACAAGGAATCGCGGCATGGCGAAGAGCCTGCCACCCCTGGGATCCGCAACCGGCGCGGTCCGGGCGGCCGCGTGGCCGATATGTCGCTCGCGGGTACCCATAGTGCTTTTAGTGTACCGACAGGTGGGCCCAAAAAGCGGGCCACATGTCCCAAATCCGCAGACGGCAAGGCACCCGGCGAACATTAACTGCTCGCCGGGCGCCTTGTTTAGGAGGCTATGAAGTTGAGTGCCTCAGCTTCCTTAGGACAGGTCCTCACCATTCGTTTCAATGACATGCTTGTACCAGTCGAAGCTCTTCTTCTTGGAGCGCTTGAGGGTGCCGTTGCCGGCATCGTCGCGGTCGACGTAGATAAAGCCGTAGCGCTTGGACATCTCGCCTGTGCCGGCAGACACCAGGTCGATCGGGCCCCAGGTGGTGTAGCCCAGCAGGTCAACGCCGTCCTCGGTCACCGCGTCGCGCATCGCAGCGATATGCTGGCGCAGGTAGTCGATACGGTAGTCGTCGTTGATGGAGCCATCCTCCTCGACAACATCCTTGGCGCCTAGGCCGTTCTCGACCACAAACAGCGGCTTCTGATAACGGTCGTACAGGTCGTTAAGGGTGATGCGGAAGCCCAGCGGATCGATGGCCCAGCCCCACTGGCTCTCCTGCAGGTAGGGGTTCTTGGCGCCGGCGAAGGCGTTGCCCTGGGTGCGCTCGACATCGGGGTTATCGGCACCGGCAGAGCAACGGGTGCTGTAATAGCTAAAGCTGATGAAGTCGACGGTGTTGGCGGCCAGGATCTCGCGGTCCTCGTCCGTCATGCCCACATCGATGCCCAAACGCTCGAGCTTCTTGACGGCATAGGCCGGGTAGTAGCCACGGCTCTGGACGTCGACGAAGAAGTAGTTGTCCTGGTTGTCGAGCTGCGCCTGGCGCACATCGCCCGGACGGCAGCTGTAGGGATAGTAGCTACCTGCGGCAAGCATGCAGCCGATCTTGATCTCGGGGTCGATCTCGTGGGCAATCTTGGTTGCCCAAGCGCTGGCGACGAGCTCGTTGTGGGCGGCCAGGTACTCGACAGCCTCCTTGTTCTCGCCCTCCTCAAAGACCAGACCGGCACCCATAAACGGCAGGTGCAGGATCATATTGATCTCGTTGAAGGTGAGCCAGTACTTCACCAGACCCTTGTAGCGGGTGAAGATCGTGGTCGCGAGATTCTTGTAGAAGTCGATGAGTTTGCGGTTGCGCCAGCCGCCATACTCCTTGATGAGGTGAATCGGGCAGTCGAAGTGCGTGATGGTCACGAGCGGCTCGATACCGTGCTTTTGGCACTCGCGGAATACGTCCTCGTAGAAGGCCAGGCCAGCCTCGTTGGGCTCGGTCTCGTCACCGTTGGGGAAGATGCGGGTCCAAGCCAGGCTCATACGGAAGGCCTTAAAGCCCATCTCGGCAAAGAGAGCAATGTCCTCCTTGTAGTGGTGATAGAAATCGATGCCGGTCTGCGCGGGATAGTAATAGCCGTCCTCGAAGTCGAGCATCTTGCGCTGGCCGGAGACCACCGCATAGCGCTCGGAGCCGTGCGGAGCCACGTCCACGTTGGCAAGGCCGCGGCCGTCCACGTTGTAGGCGCCCTCGCACTGGTTGGCAGCCGTCGCGCCGCCCCACAGGAAGTCATTACGGAAAGCCATACATCAATCCTTTCGCACGCTGTTGTCATAGGCTCAGTATCCCTGCAAACAACGCGTCGCTCAACGGCAATGGCGCAGGCCGATACTTCTTTTCGCGTGCAGGCGCCCGGCAACCGCCCCGTCTGACACTTTTTGATACCCGCCTGCCCAAGCCACCACAACGGGGACAGGCACCTTTGTGGTGGTTGGGGCCCGGTTTGTCTCGATCTGTAACAGCTAGGCCGTCAAAATCGGGCTTGGTGTTACAGATTGAGATTGTTCGGTCTGTCCCTGCAGTTTGTCTCGATCTGTAACAGGTAGAGACGATTTAGCCCGCTAGATGTTACAGATCGAGACAGAAGATTCTAGTCGCAGGTGATATCGAGGTTTTTGCCAACGAGGCCTACGTAGCCGCCCTCGGCAGCCTTGGGGCTGTCGGCGTGGCAGAGAACCCACTTGTCTGCCTTCCAGTAGCAGTAGCTGTCACCGGCGGCAGGCATGTCGGCTGCGGCCTCGGGGCGCGGCCCGTTGGTGCCGGCGGGCAGGGCCACCATCACCTGGAAGCCGCCTTCGTCGACCATACAGGGCGTGTAGTGGAGCGTGGTGTTGAAGACTTCGACAACCTTGCCCGCCGGCACGCGGAACGCCTTGACCTGAGCGGTGTCGAGCTTGCCGTCCTCGATCTCCCAGCGATGCGCCACAAGCAGGATAAAGTCGCGGGCGCCCAGGTTGAATTCGCTGGCGCGGTGATACTCCAAGCAGTTGAGACGCGTGTTGTGGCCGTTGCACCAGCCGAGCTGGAAGGGGCGGCCGCCAAACATGAGAAAGCCCAGTTTGTCGGCATCCTTGACGCCCTCGAGCTCCGGCGCGCTTGCTACGTACTTGCTGCCCTCGGGGATGGGCGTGGCGGAGAGCGCCTCGAGCACGGGCGACGTGAGCTCGGACGGAACGTCATCCCAAACGTTGCCATAGGATTTGAACTCGGGATCGTTGACAGAGTAGATATGCATGTTCACTCCTGTTCGTAAATGTGACTATACGAACATTCTAGAACAAACATGAGCGATTTTGAACGCTCGTCCCGACCAATCAACAAAAAGGCGCCCCCGCATAAGCGAAGGCGCCCAATGCGCGCGTTTTGGGCGATAAAGCCCTTACGCCTGCTGATAGTGCAGGTGCTTCTCGTCGATATCGGCCAGGTCACGGTCGAGGTAGCGGCGCGCGAGCCAGTTTGCAATGGGGAGGTTCTGGTCCAGGTAGTTACCGCACTCCTCGGGAGCGGCACCGGGGACATCGCCCTCAAAGCCGGCGACAAACTCGAACAGCTCACGCACAAGCGGCAGAATCTCCTCGCTCGTCACCTCGCCAAATACGACGAGGTAAAAGCCCGTGCGGCAGCCCATGGGGCCAAAGTAGACAATGCGGCTCGACCACTCGGCATGATTGCGAAGGAACGTCGCGCCCAGGTGCTCAATGGTGTGGCACTCGGCGGTGTTCATGACCGGCTCCTTGTTGGGCGTGGTCAGGCGCAGATCAAACGTGGTGACAGCGGCGCCGGTCGCCGGATCGCGGTCGATGCGGCTCACATACACGCCGGGCTCAAGCAGCAGATGGTCAACGGAAAAACTCGCAATGCGCTCCATGGCAGATCCTCTCGGTAGTCAATTTGGGACGGGGCTCTTTTAGCTGGTTCGAATGGTCGCACCAATCATACCAGTCAAAAAGCCCCGTCCCAAATAAGCTGCCTGGGACGGGGATCAATGAGTTTTTAATCCCCGTCCCAGAAAAATCATTCTAGGCTGTGTAGGCAATCGTTGATTTCACGGCGTGGCGCCAGCCGGCGATCTTTTTGGCGCGCTCGTCGGCGGGCATCACGGGCTCCACGATGCCGCGGGCGCCGTAGACGTCGACGACATCGCGCGTGTACATGCCCAGCGCAATACCGCAGGCCCAGGCCGCACCCAGGCCGCTCATCTCATCGTTGCTCGCGATGCGGATGGGCGAGCCAACCAAGTCGCTCTCAAACTGCATCAGATACGCGTCGCGCGTGGGACCGCCGTCAACGCGAAGCTCGGCCAGCGTCGTACCCGAATCCTCGACCATCGCATCAATCACGTCAAAGATTTGATAGGCGATCGACTCGTCCGCAGCCTTCACAAACTCCGCGCGACCCGTGGTGCGCGTCATGCCAAAGACGCAGCCCTCGGCATCACTCGCCCAATGCGGCGCGCCCAAGCCGGTAAACGCCGGCACAAAGTAGACGTGGCTCGCCGGATTGGCGGCGTAGCACAGGTCGGTAACCTCCTCGGGGTTATTGATGAGCTCAAGATCATCACGCAGCCACGTCTTGACGGCGCCGGCGTAGCTCACGTTGCCCTCGAGCACGTACTCAGTCACGCCGTCCATACGCCATGCGAGCGAACTCGAAAGCCCGTGCGAGCTGGCAACGAACTCGTCGCCGACGTTCATCATGACCGAGCTACCGGTACCATAGGTCGCCTTGGCCATGCCGCGACTGTGGCAGCCCTGGGCAAACAAGGCCGCGTGGCTGTCGCCGAGCACGCCGTGAATGGGCACGGGTGCCGGCAAAAAGCCGCCCAGGTCCGTCATGCCGAACAGGCCATCGGAATCGGTCACCCGTGGCAGGCAGGCCACGTCGACGCCAAAGGCCCCGCACACCGGCTCGCTCCAGCAGCCACGGCGCAGGTCAAAGAGCTGCGTGCGGCTGGCGTTGGACCAGTCGCAGCGAAACTCCGCGCCGCCCGTGAGCGTCCAAACCACCCAGGCATCGATGGTGCCTAGGCACAGTTCGCCTGCCGCCGCGGCCTCGGCAGCAGTGGGAACGTTCGCGAGAATCCAAGCCATCTTGCCCGCCGGGTAGTAGGGCGAGAGCACCAGGCCCGTCGTGTCACGCACCAGCTCGGCCACACCCTCGCGCGCAGCCAGCTCGTCGCACAGCTCGCGGGCGCGAGCGCACTGCCACACCACGCCGTCGCACAGCGGCTCGCCCGTCGCGCGGTTCCAGGCAACGGTGGTCTCGCGCTGGTTGGAGATGCCGATACCGGCGATGTCGGCAGGGTCGACCCCGGCCTCCTCCACCACGGCACGCGCCACGGCCAGCACATTGGCGGCAATCTCGGCCGGATCATGGCTCACCCAGCCGGCCTCGTTGACAATCTGGCGATGCGAGCGGTCGGCACGATGAATCAAATGGCCGCCCTCGTCCACCAGCAGCGCCTTGGTGCCCTGCGTGGATTGATCGATTCCGATGATGTATTTGCTCATGTACTCTCCCATTCCTTCCGCCAAATCAAAGACAGCCTGGCGGACAAGGAGCGAGCGGCCGTCAAGTGCCGCAGATTGCCGTGAAAGAGGAGCGCCGCGTACTTTGTGTACGCAAGCGACGGTTTGAACGGCAAGGTGCGGTGCTTGGCGGCCGCGCAGCGTCTGTGTCTACTAGTTGCCGAGGAACTCGGCGACGGTCTTGGCGATTCCCTCGCCCGTCAGGCCGTAGTGTGCAAAGACCTCGGGGCTCGTGCCGGTGATGACCGGCGCATCAGGCAGGGAGAGGCACTTGACCGGACGCGGGCAATGCTCGCCCACCACCTGCGCGACCATAGAGCCCAGGCCGCCGAAGGGGCTGTGCTCCTCGACAGTCACGACGGCGCGCGTGGCACCGGCGGCCTCAATCACGGACTCGGCATCGAGCGGCTTGACGCAATACATGTCGAGTACCGTTGCCGAGATGCCCTGCTCGGCCAGCAGGTCGGCAGCGTCCACGGCATGGCGGACCATCTCGCCGGTGGCGACGAGCGTCACATCGGTGCCGCGGCGCACCCAGGTGGCGCGATCCATCTGGAACGGGCACTCGTCCTCGGTGTACACGTCCTCGACCGGGTTACGGCCCACGCGGATGTAGGCCGGCTTGTTGTCGGCGACCAAGGCCCGCACGAGCTCGGCGGTCTGGAAGCGGTCGCTCGGCAGATACACGCGCATGTTGGGAATCGCGCTCATGGCGGCGATATCCTGCGCGGAGTGATGGCTCATGCCCAAGGCGCCGTAGGACACGCCGCCCGAAATGCCGATGAGCTTGACGTTGGTGTTGGAGTAAGAGACGTCGACCTTGCACTGCTCATACGAGCGCGTGGTCACAAAGGACGCCGGCGAGGCGGCCCAGGCCTTCTTGCCGCACGAAGCCATGCCGGCGGCGATGCTCACTAGGTCCTGCTCGGCAATGCCGACCTCGACGGACTGCTGGGGATACTGATCAAAGAACGGCGTGAGCGATGCGGAGCCGCGGGAATCGGAGCACAGGACGACGATATCCTTATCGGTCTTCGCGGCCTCGAGCAGCGTGTCGCAGATAACCTTGCGATTGGCGATCTTGTTAGCCATTGATGGCCTCCTTATGGGCAGCGAAATCAGCGATGATCTGGGCATATTCCTCATCGTTGGGCAGATGATGGTGCCAGGCGGCCTTGTCCTCCATAACGGGCGAGCCATAGCCCTTCACCGTGTTGAGGATGATGACCGTGGGTTTGCCGCAGGTCTCGGCCGCAAGCGTCAACGCGGCGTCGATGGCCCGGACGTCGTTGCCCGGAATGGAGAGCACGTTCCAGCCGAAGGCGGCCCAGCGCTCCTCCTGCGAGTCCTGCTTCATAACGTCCTCGGTGCTGCCGCTGATCTGCAGGCGGTTGCGGTCCACGAGTGCGCACAGGTTATCGAGCTGGTAGTTTCCGCCGCTCATGGCGCCCTCCCAGACCGAGCCCTCGGCAAGCTCACCGTCGCCCATGATGGTGTAGACGCGGTAGTCGCGGCCGTCCATCTTGCCGGCGAGCGCCATGCCCACGGCCACGGGCAGGCCGTGACCCAGCGAGCCCGAGTTCATCTCGATGCCCTTGAGCTTGTTGTTGGGGTGGCCGATGTAGGGGCTGCCGAACTTGGAGAAGCGGGCCTTGACGTCGTCGAGGTCAAGATAGCCCTCGTGGCAGAGCACCGCGTAGTAGGCTTCCATGGCGTGACCCTTGGAAAGCACGAAGCGGTCGCGGTTGGGATCGTCGACGGTCTCGGGCGAAATGTTGAGGTGGTTGGCATAGAGGGTCATGAGGGCGTCGATCACCGACATGTCACCGCCGATGTGGCCGCCGGCACCAGCCATGATGATATCGACGCAATCGCGGCGAAGGTCCCAACGCAGGGACTCAAGCTCTTCGATAGTTGCCACGAAAAACTCCTTTCAGGAAATTTCAAAGTCAAAGCCACCGCGTTTCCACAGTGCCCAAGATTGCGGTGAAAGAGGAGCGCCGCGTACTTTGGTACGCAAGCGACGGCTTGAACCGCAAGGTTGGGTGCTGTGGTAGAGCGCCGGCTCGTTGCTACAAAGTAGGCACGACCCTACTCACCGCGCAGGTAAGCTTTAACGTCCTGCTCAATCGGGTCGTACAGGTCGGGTTGGATGCCGAGGTACTTGCACGCCTCGTAGAGCACCGGCACCACGTTGGCGTGAATAGCGACGCAGTGGTGGATGTAGGGACCCTCGACGATCTTGGCCTCGAGGCGCTTGAGGTTGTCGACCTCGACCCACAGGTAGGTGCCCATGCCGGCCGGGCCGTCGATGCCGCGGGCGTTGCCCAGCAGCAGCGAGTACTCGCCGTTGTCGCCGTCAAAGCGGGCAAGGGTGAGGTCGCCGTGCTTGGCCTCGGCCGTCAGCGCGCCGGGGTGATCGAAAGCCAGCGGGTAGGTAAGCTTGGGTTTGACGGCCGCGCAGCTGCAGGGCCAGGGGCCGCAGTGCTGCAGCAACTCACCGTTCTCATTGTCGGGATGGCGCACGGTCCAGTCGGCGAACATGCCGCGGTGACGGCCCAGGTCGGCGGCCTCGACCATCAGCGCGGTAATGG